>JAAUOQ010000379.1 GCA_012034795.1 Leptolyngbyaceae cyanobacterium CRU_2_3 | reverse complement strand
TATCTATATTTCAAGCTATTTAATGGAACTCGACTAATAGGTGGAAGAGAGTTGTTTGGTTTTATTTCTAGTTTATTTGTCCGGTTGTCAAAACAGGACTACCTAAAGATTTCCTTATCAGAATATGAAGTATTTCTGAATCCTATTGATGTACGTTTTTTCCAAGTTGTCAACGAACTCAGTAGTGAAGATTCAGATGTTCGAGTCTTGCATAGTTTATTGTCGGAAGGAGACAGCTTTATTGATGTAGGGGCTAATCATGGGAGTTTCTCTATTGTTGCGAGCAAACTAGTTGGTGCCGCAGGCTTCGTAACTTCCATAGAACCACAGCCTCGCCTTGCGAAATTAGTCAACAAGTCACTAGCTTTGAATGCCTTGTGCAATTTTCAAGTTCACCAGATAGCAGTTGGGGAATTTGATGGAGAAATCGAATTGCTTGTTCCTCAAGATACTTCTGGCTCAGCAGGGATTTACCCAGAGCATTCTGGTACACATAACCATAATATCTTGAAGGTTCCAGTTAAACGCTTTGATGACTTAATGGACTGGCGAATACTTCCAGGAAAAACTCTTGTCAAACTAGATGTTGAAGGGAGCGAGATTGCCTTCCTTACAGGAGCTAGACAGATGATTATTTCACGAAGGCCTAAACTGATTCTTGAAATACATCCTGGAACTTAAGGGCAGCCGGTAAGACGGGAGAAGAGCTAAAGAGCCTGTTGCAAAGTTTGGGATACAGCAAGTACTCCACAATCATTAATCCTGAAAAGACTTATTCCATAGAAGATTTGAATACTACATCTCAGAGAAATTTAGTATTGTCAATGAATTAAAAATCTCATACCCCATTTAAATGGGTATCAACATGTAAGATTCAGCATAAAATTGGCAACTGATTGCAGAAAAACTACAGGATGCATCAGAGGCGACTTCCAATGGAGTGATGGCTCATGAGACAGGGGCGATCGCCTTACCTGAAATCCTCAGTTTTAGGGAGCACACCCTTCGAGGCTCAACCCTCAAACTCCCCCGATTTTCAGGGATTTGGGGAGTGATGCAAATTAGCCATCTCAACCCTTCATCCTTAATACGTTCAACAACTTTCTAGGTTGTGTTCTGCAATGCTCCTTCCTATGGCACACTAGGGTCTTGTTAACCACCCTAGTGTTAATGAGGATTGGGAAATTCATGATCTGGATAGACTTAGCACAGCTCGCTCCCCATTTTGCATCCCACCTTGCCGATGTTGCGTCTTGGCACATGGGACAGGAGCTACTTTCTAGCATTGGGAATGGGGCTAGCACTGGGTATTGGACGGGCACTGGGTATTGGGACGAGAGCCATCTTGCAGCCCTATTGAACACTGATGTATTTGCTAACACGCGCAACTTTTTCAACAACTTTATCAAATCAGGACAGGTGTGGGCACTCTGTACCGGTCTAATTTTGGGCTATCTGATCCGGGGTTTCCTCAGCTACGGCAGCTAAGAGGGTGTTTGAAACGATAGGCTGAGTTTTGAGTTCAGTGAAGAAAAGCAGTTTTTCCAAAAGACATCGTCTTGCCAGAAAAGTGTAGGACGATACACTTTTCTAAGCCTTAACGCTGAACACTTGAAACTCAAAACTCCTTAAAATCAGGTAGACATCGTGTCCAACACTTCCCCGCAATCGCAAACGTCGCAATCCCAAACTTGGAGCCAACGGTTCGAGGCTGCCTTGCACCCGGCGATCGCTCGCTTCAATGCCAGTATTGGTTTTGATATTGAGCTGATCGACTATGATCTGACAGGTTCCCAGGCTCATGCCAAAATGCTGGCGCATACGGGCATTATTTCTGCCGCAGAGGGTGAGCAACTTGTGGCAGGCTTAGAGCAAATTCGGCAGGAATATCATCAGGGCAACTTTAACCCAGGCATTGAGGCAGAGGATGTTCACTTTGCAGTAGAACGGCGGCTGACAGAACTGGTCGGAGAGGTAGGCAAAAAATTGCATACTGCCCGATCGCGCAACGATCAAGTGGGCACAGACACCCGCCTGTATCTGCGTGACCAAATCGGTCAAATTCGGCAACAGATCCAGGCATTTCAGTCAGTCATGCTGGGCTTAGCCGAGCAGCATATAGAAACTCTGATTCCAGGCTACACCCACCTCCAACGGGCACAGCCCCTGAGTTTGGCCCACCATCTGTTAGCCTATGTCGAGATGACCCAGCGGGACTGGGAGCGACTAGGAGATGTGTATAGCAGGGTGGATATTTTGCCGCTTGGTTCAGGGGCACTAGCGGGTACGACCTTTCCGATCGATCGCCATTACACTGCCCAACTACTGGATTTTGGCAACGTTTATGCCAATAGCTTGGATGGGGTCAGCGATCGCGACTTTGCGATCGAATTTCTCTGTGCCGCCAGCCTGATCATGGTGCATCTGTCTCGCCTCTCCGAAGAAGTGATCTTGTGGGCATCCGAAGAATTTGGCTTTGTCACGCTGAAAGATAGCTGCTCCACTGGATCTAGCATCATGCCTCAAAAGAAAAATCCAGATGTACCGGAGCTAGTGCGGGGCAAAACTGGCCGGGTATTTGGGCATCTACAAGCCCTGCTGGTGCTGATGAAAGGCTTGCCCTTGGCGTATAACAAAGACTTACAGGAAGACAAAGAAGCCTTATTTGACGCCGTGAAAACGGTACAGGGTTGCCTGGAAGCCATGACCATCTTGATGCAAGAAGGCTTAGAATTCCGCCCAACTCGCCTCAACGCAGCCGTCACCGAAGATTTCTCCAATGCCACGGATGTCGCAGATTATTTGGCAACCAAAGGTGTCCCGTTCCGAGAAGCCTATAACCTGGTGGGTAAGGTCGTCAAAACCTCGCTAGCGGCTGGAAAGCTCCTGAAAGATTTGAGTTTGACAGAGTGGCAAGCCATTCATCCTGCCTTTGCATCTGATATTTATGAAGCGATCGCTCCTCGCCAAGTGGTTTCAGCCCGTAATAGCTATGGCGGCACTGGTTTTGATCGGGTTCGGCAAGCCTTAGCCGCAGCTCAAGCCCGGTTGACGCAAGCTTAGCCCAAAATTGGCATCGAAAAAAGTCGAATGTAAAGAAATCGATCGATGGCATTAAATTTTGCCGAAGATTCCCAAAGTCAGCGCATCGTCAGTCTAAATTGAGTTCAGTCTAAATTAAAGATTGAAATTAGGATTTTTGTCCGGAGCCGTAAACCAGTTTGAGATTGATTAAGAGCCATAGGAGTAAAATCCCGTTTTCTAGATAGCGAAACTACACTAGAGAAATCTGCTCTCTCTCACTTGGCAATTGATCCCACGGGCGATCTCCTCTTTGATCGTGTGTCTGGCAAAGCCAGAATTTATCATTTGCGGCTGTGCATTTGTAGAGAAGACTGTTGATCTCGAAACTCCAATGCTTTGAGCAACCGCTTTGAGCAACTGTTTCAAGCAACAAAATCTTTGAATAGCTCCTTACCCATCCACCCGTTCGAGATCTGAAGTTTATGCTGACTCAAGAATTTGACCAACAAACTGAGCGCTATCTCACCGATATTCTGTCGTATGAGAACACTACGAGCGATGAATTACTGAAGTCTTTAATTCACGATCGCTGGCTCTCACTTCAAGCCGAACTGCCCGCTCCCTACAAACGCATCAACCATAAGCAAGCGATCGCTGAATTTATTCGCCGGAAGTACGCTCAGCCAGTCAATCGCGAAGTTTTTCTGGCTCAATAACGGGTTGACTTGCAATTGATAGATACAACAACTGATAGAGACGTTATTACAACGTCTCTATTTTCGTAGCAACAGGCTTTGTAGTAACAGATCCTTTCAGTGGCTTGGTATACGATGTTCGATTAAATGGGGCGCAGATTATTTTTTGAAAGCCTCTCTCCACAAGGCTTTCAAAAAATAATCTGGTTTTATCCAAGCGCGAAGCGCTATATGTCAAACCCTATTAGCTTCATATTCATCAGTCAGCATTCAGGATTTTAGGTACTTTAAAGAAATCTCCTTGCCCTGTCGCCTCGCGATCGGGAGCACTTTCCAAAATCAATTCGCGCGCGTCGCAGACCTGAAGTTGATCGGGTCGGGTGACATTGCTAACATCAATTGCTCTGGTCGTTGGTACAACTGTATCCGTATTGAGTTCGCTGAGTTGCTCAAAATATCCCAAAATATCATTAAGCTGACCTGTGAATTGTTCTTCTTCTTGGGGAGTCAGTGCCAGCCGGGCCAAGTGAGCAACTTTATGAACTTGTTCGCGATCGATCATAGTGAAAAGAGTTTAAGGTGAAGATATTTCGAGTTAAAAAAAGACATCTGCCTTAGAGCGCCCCGTAATTTTCAGCCAGTTTTGCGCCTCAATGTAATTATTGGGCGTTGGCGAATTGCCCGCTGCCAATAGTCAGCCGCTTGATCAAAGTAGGCTTCGGCCTCGTTAGATTTGCCTGCTTCTTGCAACTGTTCCCCAGATAGTGATAGATCACAGCAATATTGTTCAGTGCTTGT
>JAAUOQ010000028.1 GCA_012034795.1 Leptolyngbyaceae cyanobacterium CRU_2_3 | reverse complement strand
ACCGATTAACCGTTCGACTTCGAGTTGCGATCGATGGGTTACCGGAGTACCCACCACAATGTCCTGGCTACCGGAATAGCGATAGAGCAGAATTTTGAATACTGATAGCAATACAGTAAATAAAGTCGTATGCTCTTTTTGACCTAATGCTTTCAACGCTACCGTTAACGCATCAGGAAGGGTTAGAGCTTGCCGCGCACCCTGAAAAGTTTGTACAGCAGGACGAGAATGATCTAGCGGCAATGCTGAGAGTTGGGGAGCATTTTGGAGTTGCTGCTTCCAGTAGGCAAGTTGTGGCTTTAGATCAGCCGATTGCAGCCGTTGCCGTTGCCACAGGGCAAAATCTCCATATTGGATGGGTAAATCCTCTAGTGCAGCAGGACAACCGCTACAAAAAGACCGATACAGGAGGGTTAGCTCTTGAAACAAGACTTTCCACGACCCGCCATCTGAAATGAGATGATGCAGGGTTAAAAGAACAATATGTTCCTGGGTAGTCAAACGGATCAAGAGACCTCGAAGCAAGGGAGCCTGAGTCAAATCAAAAGGCAAACCGGATTGCTCCGTGATAATTTGCTGAATTTGATACGCTTGGTTGACTGCCTCTTCATCCTGAAGATCAATCACGGGCAGTCTTAAAGATGGTATTGGCTCAATCACTTGAGTGGGTTGTCCCTTACAAACCCGAATACAGGTTCGCAAGATCTCATGGCGTTGCAGGATCTGATTCAGACTGTTCTCTAAAAACGTGAGATTAAGTTGTCCCCGCAGACGAAACACAATCGACTCGTTGTAGATTGGGCGATCGGGTTCAAGCTGGTGCAGAATCCACAATCTCTCTTGAGCAGGAGAAAGCGGCACAATCTCTGTCGGCATTCGCTTGGGAATGCCAGACTGCTGCGGTGTGACTAAATTTTGTTGTTTTAACCGTAATTCTAATAAGGCTCGCTGCTCTGGAGAGAGGGCAGCCATGCGTCTAGCGAGGTCATTCATAATGCTGTCAATTTTATGTCTATAGCCAGATATACCGTATGTCTAAAAGTAATTTCTAAAGTAACGAAAAGGTGGCATACGGCGAACTATAGTGTTCTCTGATGCGATCGAGATAGCATAAACTTTCCATGACCCATTCGTGCTGAACCCCGAAATCGATGAGAGCAGCAACTTCATCTACTCCGATCGCTTGCATTCGATCTAGCATCTTACGACAGGTTTCCGGAGAACCCATCAATACTTTGCCGTTAAAGTAACTCTCAAAGCTAAAAGTAAATAGATCTTCTAAGTCTTCCTGAGTTAATTTATCAAGGGGCAATGTTAAATTGAGACTTTTCGTTAAGCTTTCAACCAGTGAGAAATGCGTTCTCAAATAATTGCCAAAGGGAATCCTAACTTTTTCTTTGACTTCGTCGTTATCTTCTCCCATAAAGGTATGTAGCATCACCGTCACTTTGCCCTGCTGCGGGTCATGTCCCCATTCAGCTAGGGTTTTACGGTAGAGCCTAATTTTTTGGGTTAGTTCCTCCAGGCTTTGGTAGAGCGGTGAAGTCAGAATATTTAAGCCTGCTTTTCCAGCTTCCCAGAAAGTTTCTTCTGCTAGAGCCGTCACCCAAATCGGCAGGTGGGGTTGGAGCGGTCGGGGAAAAGTTTTGACCGGGACAGGATTGCCTGCGCCTCCCTGAAACTCTACCGGATCACCTCGCCAGAGCGCTTGTAGAGTTTGAATATCGCGCCAGATTCCGGCTTTGCGATCGCCATATTTTCGGGATACAAGACAAAATCATTGGGATGCCAGCCCGACGCTACTGCAATTCCAGTTCGGCCGTTGGAGAGGTTATCCACCACTGCCCATTCTTCAGCCACCCGCAGGGGGTGCTGGAGTGGCAGCACCACACTACCCGCCCGGATCTGAATCTGTTGCGTGATCATGGCGATCGCCACCCCCATCAACGCTGGATTAGGATAGAGTCCGCCAAAGTCATGGAAATGGCGTTCAGGAGTCCAGATGGCAGTAAATCCGTGGCGATCGGCAAAGGTTGCCCCTTCTATCAACAACCGATATTTGTCGTTGTGCGTGGTAGAACCATCGCCCGAAAAGTAGAACAGACTAAATTCCATGTCGCAGATCCCTGATTGTTTGATCTAATGTGACTCTTGAGCCAATTGGGTTTGAACGTCATCAAGCGAAAGCGTTTCGATTTCTGTTAACAGGCGATGCAACGTATCTAGCTCGTCGGGTGGTGGTAGCAAATCGGTAATGGTGCTAGCCAAACCAGCCACCGTAGAAGCCTCAGACAACAACGTGCGTAACGACAGATTAACAGCGTACATTTCGCGCAACCGCGACACAATTTGCACGGCTAAGAGCGAGTGCCCCCCCAACTCAAAAAAGTTGTCATCCACGCCAATGGACTCAATTCCCAATTGTTCTTGCCAGAGGGCTGCCACCTGCTGTTCGATCGCTGTTCTGGGAGCCACATAAGCCGTAGTTTGACTGGGTCGGGCATGAGTCGATGGCATTCCCCCTGAGTGTTGACCAGAGGCTGGACCAGAGGCTGGATTAAGCGATCGCTCTGGTAAGGTCAAATCATGCCGTTGTGACAATAGAGCTTGCCAGTCTTTGGTGGAGACAATCACCTGCCGCAAGCCACTGTCCAAAATGCGCCGGAGGGCTTCACATCCTTCCTGGGGAGCGATCGCAGTTTGCAACATTTCCAGTCGCTGTTGCTTAACGGCATCAGGCAAATCGCTCAAGTTAGCACCCATACCAACATCCTGCCAGGTATCCCAGTTAATCGCCATGACTGAAGTCTGCCAGTCGTGCTGTTGGGCACAGGCATCTAAACAGGTGTTGGCAGCACAATAGTCTACCTGCCCAGCCCCCCCTAGCAGGGCACTAATCGAAGAAAATAGCACCACAAAATCTAGCGGCACATGCTTGAATACCTGTTGCAGTACCCTGGTTCCCTCAACTTTGGGTGCCATCACCTTTGCCGCCATCTCTGGCGTTTTGAGTTGGATGATGCCGCCTCCAGCAACTCCAGCCGTGTGAATAATGCCATGCAATGCACCGAACTGTTGCTGGACTTGAGTGGCAACAGCCTGCATTTGTGCTAGATCGGTGACATCGGCGTTCAGAACTAATACCTCTGCCCCTCGTGCCTCTAAGCTTTGCAAGCTGAGAATTTTAGCTGTCATCGCATCCTGCGGATGATTATCACTGAACTGTTGCCAGTCGGCTTTCGCAGGCAGGCTAGAACGTCCGACCAAAACCAGCTTGGCCTGGACGGTTTGGTATAGGTCATTGGCGATCGCCAACCCCAGTCCGCCTAACCCCCCTGTGATGAGATACACGCCTCCCTGCCGCAAAGCTTTCGAGGCAACAGATGACTCTAAACGAAGCGATTCAAAACTGGGCGACCAGCGATACTGCCCTCGGTAAGCCACAACAGTTTCTGAAGCATCTGCTGCCATCTCTGCCAGCAGTTGTTCACTTAATTGATTCACTAGAGGATTCACTAGAGGATTCACTAGAGGATTCACTAGAGGATCACTCGGCAAGATGCCCGATGCAGGCATAATCCCAGGCATCACCACATCAATGTTCTGACAAGTGAGATTGGCATATTCTTGAGCAATAACCCGGCAAGGGCCAAGACAGTCGCCTTCTCTGGGCAAATCTCTTCTGCCCCAGTGACATCCTGAATTTGGCTAGAAATCACATAGAGCGAGGCATGCTGCCGATAGTGCAGTCCGAGCGCTTGGGACAAATAGAGCAAGCTATAAAAACCCAAGGCTTGGTCAATTTCTGGCGATCGCGTTGGGTAACGCTCAACAGTGGACAATGCTGAGGTGCAAAGTCGGGAGCGTCAATCGCTGAGGCCTCGATCTCAGCCATCATCTCAGTCATCAGCGTGGCATAGTGTTCCTGAATGGCGGGGTCGAGGGTGTAATGGCGATCGCCAACTCGTTGAAAGGCATCTGCCGCCGTGACTCGAATCACGTCCTGTCCCTGTTGCGCCAGCCGTTGCGCTATGCACATCCCTAAACCCAGTTCATCCTCAAAGATTAACCAGATCTGTGATTGATGGGCTAAAAGTTCAGGAGATGCAGGGGGTAATAGGGTTCGCTTCCAGGAAGGGACGTAAAACCAATCGGCAATATCAGATTTTTTATGTAAGGCTTTCTGTAAACTCAGGGGATGAATAAGTGCATCAGAATTAGAATCAGGTGGCTCAATCCAATATCGCTGCCGTTCAAAAGCATAGGTCGGTAAGGGCAGGCGATCGCGCTGTTCCTGGGCGTAAAATCCTGTCCAATTGATCGGTACACCGAGCCGCCAGATCTGCCCAACCGTGTTCAGTAAAAATGCCACATCAGACTGGTTTTCTTGGGGATGGCGCAAAGAGCAGATAGAAATACGCTCAGGGTCATGCTGTCTGACAAAGGTACTCAAGGTTCGCCCTGGGCCAACCTCTAGAAAAACCCGCGTTGGGTCAGTCAGCAGTTCAGTAATACCTTCAGAAAAGCGAACTCTTTGGCGCAAATGCTGGGCCCAATACTGCGGCGATGTTGCCTGTTCGGCGGTAATCCAGGTGCCCGTGAGATTAGACATAAAGGGAATCACCGGAGGATTCAGCATTACAGCTTGCACTGCCTCAGTAAAAGCGGGCAACACAGCATCCATCGTGTCCGAATGGAATGCATGAGAGGTCTGTAGGGGTTGGCAGCGGATCTGATGGGCAACAAACTGACGTTCGAGTTGAGCGATCGCCTCCTTTGAGCCTGAAACTACGCTCAGCCGTGGGCTGTTGCTGGCAGCAATGCAGATTTCTGGATTCAGATGGGTCTGTAAGTCCGCCACAGACTGATGTACCGCTAGCATCGATCCAGGCTGGCACTGTTGCATTAATCGTCCGCGAGTGGCGACTAGTTTCAGTGCATCCTCCAGAGAAAACACACCCGCTAAGGTGGCAGCGACATATTCGCCGATGCTGTGTCCGATCAGAGCAGAAGGACGAACGCCCCAGGAGATCCAAAGATGGGCGAGAGCATATTCGATCACGAAGAGGGCAGGTTGAGCATAGGCGGTTTGGTTAAGCTCAGGAGCCGAGATATGAGCACCAGGAGCAGGAAACAACAGTTCTCGCAGATCAATGTCTAGGTGAGGCTGGAGCAGGTGGAAGCCACGATCGCAGGTTTCTCGAAAGAGAGGTTCTTGGTCGTAGAGTTCACGCGCCATGTTGACGTATTGTGCGCCTTGTCCGGGAAACAAGAAGACCACTGACGGATCGAATTCTGGAGGTTGAGATAGATGAGTGGGAGAACTAACAGATTCTAGAATGGATATGGCCTGAGATAGATCCTTGACCACAGCCGCATATCGATAGTTGAAGGCTTTTCGCCCTACTTGTAAGGTGTAAGCAACATCAGCAATGTTCAGATGGGGATACTGTTTGAGATGATCGGCTAAGTTGGCGATCGCCTGCTCCAAAGACCCCTCAGTTTTGGCAGACAAGACCAGGAGGTGCAGCGGTTTAGAATGGCTAGTGGGATCGATCTGAGGTGCTTCTTCAAGAATCACATGGGCATTAGTGCCCCCAAAACCAAAGGAACTGACTCCAGCGCGGCGGGGTGTGCCATTCCGCTGCCAGGGAGCTAATTTCTGGTTGACATAAAACGGACTGTGTTCAAAGTCGATCTCAGGGTTGGCTGTCTCGAAGTGGAGGCTAGGAGGAATCTGTTGGTGATGCAGCGCCAGGACGGTTTTGATCAACCCTGTAATCCCAGCCGCCGCATCTAAATGCCCGACATTGGTTTTGACAGAACCCACAGCACAGAAACGGGTCTTGTCCGTGCTGGCTCGGAACGCTCGTGTCATAGCTGCAATTTCAATCGGATCACCTAGCGTTGTGCCAGTGCCATGGGCCTCCATGTAGGTAATTGTGTCAGGGGTCACGTCAGCTACCAGTTGTGCCGTATGGATGACTCGCGCCTGCCCTTCCTCGCTGGGTGCAGTGTACCCAACCTTCATGTTGCCGTCATTGTTAATCGCAGAGCCTTTGATCACGGCATAGATCGTGTCTCGGTCGGCGATCGCCTCCTCTAGGCGTTTCAGCACCACTACGCCAATGCCATTACCGCCGACTGTGCCATTCGCCCCCGCATCAAAGGCCCGGCAATGTCCGTCTGGAGAAATGATTTCTCCGGGAGCCAGGGTGAGTTCGGTTTGGGGTACTTTAACAGATACACCAGCCGCCAAAGCCATATCACATTCGCCGCTCAGCAAACTTTGACAGGCTAAGTGAACCGCCACCAGAGAACTGGAACAGGCCGTTTGTACACTCACGCTGGGGCCTTTGAGGTTCAACTTATAAGAGACGCGAGTGGGAACGTAATCCTTATCTACTCCCATCATGACTTGCAAGGAACTCATGGATGCCATCAGTTCTCGATTCGGCTGAAGGTTGTATAGCAAATAGGTGCTGACTCCGATGCCCGCATAAACCCCAATCACAGATTCTGTAGATTCGGTGCTATGTCCCGCATTTTCTAGCGCTTCCCAAGCACATTCTAAAAACAGACGATGTTGTGGGTCCATTAGCTCGACTTCTCTAGGATTGAAGCCAAAAAAGCTGCATCAAACCGATCGACATCGGCTAGAATTGCTCCTGCTTTGACTGCTGCTTTGACTGCTAGTTGGTCTGCTAGTTGGGAGCGATCGCCTGTACCCAAACTCGAATCCGAAAGAACTGACGTGAGTTCGACTCCGTTGACTAGATTTTGCCAAAATTGATCAACCGTCTTACTACCGGGAAATCGCCCTGCAATCCCAATAATTGCGATTTCCAAACCATTCATCTCAGCGTTCATGGACTTGCCCTATTCTCTTGAAAGTTCTGTCATTTTGTTGTGGCTTAAATTGAATCAAGCCCATACCATATTTGTTTTACTATAGCAATCCCAAATCAGTCGCGAGAAAACCCAAGAGAGGCTTGAGGGGCGTCCCTAAAGCAGCAGCAACGTCCCCTCTACCCCTTCTCAAAGATCATTTGAAATCGCTATAGACTTATTGAATCTTTGCTTAAGCCGTTGTCTTCCAACTTTCAATTTCTCAGCTAATTTTTTACTGTCTTGTGATAGCAAAGACGACGACTCTGATTGATTCAAATAGTTAACCAATGCATAAATTGTTGGGTGTCTGAATAGCTCAACCAGTGAGATAGACTCCAGTATTTCAGGAAAAAGCTTCCTCAACTTACTATGTACTTTTGTAATCAATAATGAATTACCACCAATATCAAAGAAATTGTCATTTATTCCCACCCTGTCTAATTGCAAAATTTCTTGCCAAACGATCGCAATCTTCTGTTCTAAATCGCTTTCAGGAGCCACATAAGCCACCTCTACAGTATGCATTGACTCAGCTTGATGAGTGCGATCGCGATATTGCTCTGCGATGCGAACCCGATCGACTTTGCCATTCGCCGACAACGGTAATACCTCTAAAACCACGAATGCTGAGGGCACCATATAGCTAGGCAGTTTTTGCAGGAGAAATTGGCTGAGGGTTGCGGCAGAAGGGGCGGACTGCTGCTCAGACACCACATAGGCAACTAACCGCTGATGGGCATGATCGCTACCCACAGCAACCACCACAGCAGCACGGATGGTGGGATGCTGCGTTAAGGCTGCTTCCACTTCTCCAGGTTCAATCCGATAACCACGAATTTTAATCTGGAAGTCTGCTCGTCCTAAAAACTCAATATTGCCATCAGGCAGATAGCGGCCTAAATCTCCCGTGCGGTAGAGGCGATCGCCGTTTGCGGATGGATGATAAACTGAGCCTGAGTTTTTGATCATTGCGCCAATAGCCTTGTGCTAACTGCACTCCTGCACAATACAGTTGCCCTGGCACCCAAACGGGGCAATCTTCCAAAGCCTCATTCAAGATGAAATAGCTGGAATTAGAAAAAGGCTGCCCGTAGGGAATGCTTTTCCAGTCAGGATCAACTTCAGGAATTAAGTAACCAATATTCCAAACCGTGGTTTCAGTGGGGCCGCCAATGCTCAATAGTTGCAGATCGGGAGCGAGTTTGCGAATGCGATCGGGCAGGGTGACGGGTAGCCAATCTCCGCCCAGGATAGCCAGGCGCAAACTAGCCAGGCGCAAACTATCAGGCAGCCTACCTGCTTGCTCCTCTAGATGGCTAACCAACATATCCATCATGGCCGGAACCGAATTCCACAGCGTCACTTGCGTTTGATGAATTAATTCTGCCCAGTGAGCCGGATCTTTGGCGGCATCGGGCACGACGATCGCCCCTCCCGCACTGAGTAGCCCAAATAAATCGTAAACCGACAAATCATGATTGAGGGCAGTCACTGCTAGAATACGATCTTCAGTACCGACCTGAAACCGACGATTAGTGGCAAGCACCATATTGACCACGCTGCGGTGGCTGATCATCACCCCTTTGGGCAAGCCCGTAGAACCAGAGGTATAAATGACATAGGCTAAATCATCAGGGGTTTGCCCAGACAATAAAGGCAGCGGTCGCGTACTCTCTTCAGCCAGATCTTCGCGATCGATCCACAGCCACTCTATCCCATTGATCGCAACCGATAGCTGACTCAGTCCAGATTGAGTCACACCAATAGTCGCCTCACTGTTTTCTAGCAAATACTGCAAGCGTTCTGGTGGCAGATCTGGATCGATCGGGACATAGGCTGCCCCAGCCGTCACAATCCCTAGCACTGCTACCACTTGCTGCCAGCCCTTGGGCAGGATGACCGCCACCAGGGAGTTTGTCCGCACTCTCAGCCGTCGCAGTCGGTGCGCCAACTGGTTGGATTGTTCAAATAGCTGCTGATAGGTGAGGGTGCGATCGCTCGCAATCACCGCAGGCAAATGTCCGTGGATCTGTACCTGGGCTGCAAATAGCTGGTGCAGCAATACGTCAGGCATTGGCATGGCTGTGTTGTTAATCGCTTGCCGCTGCGATCGCTGAGTGGCAGGCAACAGCGAATAGCAGGGCTCCTGCCAGGCTACATCGGTTGTTGCCAGTTGATTGAGCCACTGGCAATAGGCAGCAAACAGATCATCCAGCAATCCAGCGGGAAACAAATCTTCTACCCCATCCCAATTAAATTTTAGAATGCCGTTTTGCTCAAAGACTTGATGATCCAGCCACACTTGAGAGGCTTGGCTGATGCCATAAACTAACTCTCCAAAATGGCTGAGGGCAGAGGCTTCCTGTCCCAGTGTGCCAAAGCCCAAGGTGCTGGTAAACACTACCGGAATAGCAGTGGGCGCTCTCCCTTGCCGCCGGGCTAACTCGCGCATCACCTGCACCCCACTGACATAGCGATGCTCTAAGTCTCGCCAGAGTTGCTGTTGCAGCCGCACTGCCCGGCTGGCAAAGGACTCTGGATGTGAGTGATCGACTGTCAACAGGGTCGTTGAGGTGAAATCTCCCAAAATATCATTCACCTGGGGGTGCAGAGGCAAGCGATTGAACAGAGCCAAGTTGAGCGTAAATTGAGAATTCTTACTCCAGGTTCCCAACACTTGGGCAAAGGCCGCCAATAACACACCTGTAGGAGTTAGTCCAGCTTGGCTAGCGCGTTTCTGAAGCTGTTGCCAAATCGCAGGTTCCAACTGTGCGCTCCACCGTTTACAGCGGTGCTGCTTTAAGGCAGCGGGGGATTGCACTAATGGCAGATCGGGAGCAGGCGGCAGGCTGTCTAGGCGGCTAAACCAATAGTGTTGCGATCGCCTGTACAACTCCGTCTCTGGCAATTTCTGCTCTGCCAACACATAGTCTCTAAACGACAGTTCCAGAACCGGCAACGTCAGGTGAGGATTTTGGTAAAGCTGGAACCATTCCTCGAATAAGCGAAACAGACTCCAGGCATCAAAAATTTGCAGATCATAGCTGATGTGTAGTCGCACATGATTTTCATGCGCGTTTTCATGCGCGTTTTCATGCGCGTTTCCATGCCATAACGTTGCCCGAAACTCAAATAGGGGATATTGGTCGGAAGAAAGCACCTGATGCGACATCTGCGCTCGAATGGCTTCCAGTCGAGCCATCACGGTTTGCTGATCCTGCCCGCGCAAGTCCAGCACGGCAATTTCGTAGGGGGGAACTTGTTCTAAGATCTGTTGTTCTCCGCTCGGCAACATCACAGCCCGCAGCATATCATGCCGCTGAATTAGCTTTTGCAGAGCCAGGTTTAGCCGCTGTACATCCAAATCGCGACCAGCAATTTCGTAGTAGCCGTGGTTGGCAACAGTACCCAGTTCTAAAATGCCACTGCGACCCACCCAAAAGGCGTGTTGCATATCGGTGAGCGGAAAGGGTTGATAGCGATCGCCCACTGCGGGAATGACAGTTGGTAAATCAGAACTGAACCCCAGACTATTTTGCTGTAACAATGCCAGAATTTCAGCTTTATAGTCTGTTAAAGCCTCACGGAGTTCGGGGGTAATCGTTCCCTTTTTGGCGCGAATCCGCAACTGATCTTGTTCTGCCCATAAGGTCACGCCTCGCTCAGTCAGTTCGGCTAAGAGTTGGGTGAGCTGCATTGGCTTGAGATGAATTGGATTAAGCTGTATTGAATTAAGCATCATAATACAATCTCCTCCATCTCTTCGCCGAGATCTGTGTTGAGGTCACTACTAGGGTCATTACTGGGATTATTACTGGGATTATTACTGGGGTTATTACTGGAGTTATTACTGGGGTCATTGGTAATCGTGCGAGTCACTGCGGACGGCAGCAGTTCTATCAGCGCCAGTTGTTCGAGCAAGCGGTTGGCAAGACGGGCGATCGTGTTTTCACCAAAGAAATCTTCCATCGATACCTTCAGATGTAAATCCGTTTCAATTCGGTTTCGCAGTTCAAATGCCATGAGTGAATCCACCAGTGACGCTAAGGGTTGCTGAGGATGCAGCTTAGTGGGGGAAAGTTGGAGAGAATGGGCGATCGCCTGCATCAAATACTTCTCTAACATGGGCTGGCGATCGGCGGGTGATTGGCTCAGCAACGTGACTCTGGAGAGACTGGGAACTGATGAAGCAGCTTGTGGCGGATCGCACGATGGAGGCTGTTTGCCTGATAAATCAGTGCGCTGCTGGATCTGTCCACTCAACCGCTTCAACTGCAAATGAGTGGCTTCGGCAATCAGATGTCCATCCGCATCGAATAAATGGACATTACCACTGAGGGTATCCGCGTCTAATGGTTCGCCCGGTTTGAACTGGAGAGAGGCATGTCCCCAGAGAATCGCATCAGACGTAACCTCGTGATATTGCCCATGATACTGGAAGTGCTCAATGCCTAAAACCACGTAGCAGTCCTGCGATAATGAGTCTGGCAAGCAGGCAGACAAAAGTTGAAAGCAGGCATCCAAAGCGCTGAGGGGGAGTAGGTAGCCGTTCCTGGCATCAGGGTAGGGTTGACGAATTTTGCCGAGGGCTTCACCTTCTCGCCGCCAGATCCGGTCTAGTACTTGACAGGTGGTTCCTAAGTCAGCCCCACGCCGAGTCGCGTCTTGATAAAACTCGGTGCTAGACATTTCGCTAGCATATTGAGTTTGCTGCAGATCTGAAGCTGTGGAAACTGGGTTGTGATTTTGGCTCAGTGGTTCTTCCCAATTAAGCTGCCCCGTGGCGTGTAAAGTCCAGTTTGGAGGATGATTCACAGTATCCACGTTAGAACTAAACACTTGAAATCTCACTTGTGTTGATCCATTGGGAGTCAGAATCAGTTGAACCGCTTTGGGATGAGAGTTTGCAAAAGTCAGCGCTTGTGGAACAAATAGATCTCGAAATTGGAGTGAACTTACCCCAAATGCATTTTTAGCCGCAGCTAATGCCATTTCTAAATAGAGGACAAGATTCATCACAGGGATGCCCTCCAGCCGATGGTCTGGCACGAGCGGCAATGTATCCAGGCTCAACTGAGCCGCAAACTGGACTGATTGCAGAGGCGAAGATAGCCGTTGACCGAGGAGGGGGTGAGTGGTGGGACATGAGCGATCGCCCCTATCCTGGACTTGTGGTTCTTCTGCGCGCTGCTGTATTGAAGGTTCAATCCAATACCGTTGTCGTTCAAACGGGTAAGTGGGTAAGGCGAGCCGTTGCCGATCGGCACCCCAGTCAAACTCTGCCCAGTTCACCTCCATACCGTCAACATATGAAGTGGCTAAACTTTGTAGTCGCATCTGCTCATCTGTTTGTGCTGCTGCAAAGGGCATTGCCTCACCTGCAATAAAAGCGCTGAGTTGAGCCTGTAAATGCGGAATGGATTGAGTAACGATCGCTAGACGATGGCAAAAGTGCGATCGCCCCGTGTTAGCTGTAAAGCAAATATCTGCCAAAGATGCACTGGCATGAGTTGTGAGATATTGCTGATAGCGCACTGCCAATTGCCGCAATGCGGTTTCACTCTTCGCAGACAAAGTCAGCACATGATACGATCGCTCTGCGCGTTCTGGATTCTGCGTTGCGCGTTCTGGTGCTTCTGCCAAAATCACATGGGCATTGGTGCCGCTAAAGCCAAACGAACTGACTCCCGCCAATCGGGGTTGCTGAGCGATTGGTTCCCAAGGCGTTCGTTGCGTTGGCATCTTGATATGAATTTCATCGGTAGACAAATGCGGATTCAACTGGTGGAAATGCAGGTTAGGCGGGATTTCCTGGTGCTGCATCGCCAACACCCCCTTGATCAGGCTGGCAATACCAGCCGCAGCTTCTAAATGACCAATGTTAGTTTTTAAAGCACCGACGATCAGCGGAGTATGGGGCGATCGCCGACCCAAAACCGCCTCCAATGCCTTGATCTCAATTGGATCACCCAAGGGCGTTCCGGTGCCGTGAGCTTCGACATAGCTAATTTGGTGAGGCTCAACCTGCGCTTGGGTCAGGGCTGCCTGGATCACTTGCTGCTGTGCCAATCGATTGGGAACTGTCAGACCGCTACTGCGACCATCTTGATTAACCGCTGAACCTCTGATCAGGGCGAGGATGCGATCGCCATCTGCTACCGCATCTGAGAGCCGTTTAAGCGCCACGACACCACAGCCTTCTCCTCGTCCGTAGCCATCTGCCCCTGCATCAAAGGTTTTACATCGGCCATCCGCAGACAGGGCCCGCAGTTTTGCCATAGCGATAGCGGTGTCGGGTGACACCATTAAATAAACGCCCGCCGCTAGGGCCAACCGACATTCCCCTGCCCGCAAACTTTGGCAGGCGAGATGGATAGCCACCAGCGACGAGGAGCAGGCAGTATCCACAACTAAGGCAGGCCCTTGCAGTCCTAAACTGTAGGATAAGCGTCCTGCCGCAACGCTGAGGGCATTACCTGTGGCAGCGTAAACATCAATGTCAGCGGCGCGATCAAAAATTGCTGATTGGGCGTATTCATTGATGCTCATGCCGACAAATACACCGCTATTGCTACCCGCCAAGCTGTGGGGGGCAATGCCTGCCTGCTCCAACGCTTCCCAACTGACTTCTAATAACAAACGCTGTTGGGGGTCGAGGCTGATTGCTTCACGGGGGGACAAGCCAAAAAATTCGGCATCAAACTGATCGATCGCTGGCAAAAATCCGCCCTGCCGGGTATAGGTTTTACCTACTGCATCAGGATTGGCATCATAGTAGGCATCCGCATCCCACCGATCAGCAGGAACCTCGCGAATCGCGTCTACGCCCTCACGCAGCAGTTGCCAAAACGATTCCGGATCGGTTGCCCCTCCAGGAAAGCGGCAGCCCATGCCGACAATGGCGATCGCTTCCGTTTGCTGCTGTTCCAAGGCTTCGAGCTTAGACCGCATCTCGGTTAAGGCCAGGGCAGCCCGCTGTAAAGGAGACAATTGGTCAATACGAGGAGACGGGCTGCTCATGATGAATGTCCTGCTACCAGGGTGTTTAGTTCTCGATCGATTAGTGCCGTCAACTCGGCATCTGAGAGTTGCTGAATGGCGGCCAAAGAGTCGGAGGCTTGCCGCAGAAGGGGCTGAGGCTGTGCTGTATCCAGTAGAGACAGAGACTCAGACGATGGACCTAAGCCCAGCACCTGATTCAGCAAATGTTGAGCCAAGACATCCACGGTAGGATAGTCAAAAATCAAGGTTGAAGACAGCGGTTGCCCTAAGCGAGTTTGCAAGCGATTCTTTAAGTCCAACGACATCAGAGAATCCATGCCCATTTCAAAAAAGCCCTTTTGCGGATCGAGTGTTTGGCAAGGCGGTAACCCTAATGCCGTCGCCACCTCCTGCTGAATCCCAGCCGCTAAAACGGCTTTTTGTTGGGCTGGCAGCGCTGCGGTAACTTGTTCCCATAAATCAGGGATCTCAGCTTTAACGGGAGAGGGCGATCGCTCCTCCGCAACCAAGCCCGAAACTAACTCAGATAACACAGCCGCCTGAGTTGGAAAGTGCTGCAAAAACTGTGGCCAAGCGATCGCCATCACGCCAACCTGAGCCGGCCTTGCCTGAGCCGGCCTTGCCTGAGTTACACTTGCCTGAGTTACACTTGCCTGAGCCGAGCCTGATCGTAACAGATCTCCCAACACCTGAAATCCCTGAGCAGGCTGAATCACACTCACTCCAATGGTTGCCCAGCGTTGCTCCCCTCGGCTCCCCAATGCGGCTGCCATGCCTGTCTCACCCCAAGGACTCCAGTTCGATACTCAACCCGGCTTGTCCCTGGTGTCGCCGATGCTGAGCCAGAGCATCCAAAAACGCATTAGCCGCCGCATAGTTGCCTTGACCTGGCGATCCCAGCAGGGATGCCACCGAAGAAAACAGGACAAAATAATCCAGATCGAGGTGCTGTGTTTGAGTATGCAGAAGCCATGCGCCCCTCATTTTTGCCGCCATCACCTCAGCAAATCGCGTCCAATTCTGCCGCAACAACACACCATCTTCCAGAATGCCCGCCAGATGAAAAATGCCCCGCAAAGGCGGCAAAGTCTCAGCCCTAGCCAACACTCTGGCAACCTGCTCAGTTTCAGCGATGTCTGCCTGAACCACAATAATTTCTGCCCCTACCGCCTCAAGCTGTTTTAAGCATTGACGGGCAGATTCAGAGGCGGACTTGCGTCCCACCAGCATCAAGTGACGCACTCCCTGATTAACTAGCCAGGTGGCGAGTTGGAGTCCTAGCCCACCCAATCCGCCTGTAATTAAGTATGTCGCATCCGCTCGCCACCCCACCGGAGCGATCGCTGCTGCCTCAGCTTGCCGATGTACCAAACGCGCCGCATAGCGTTGCCCGTTGCGAAAGGCAATCTGAGGCTCTACCGTTGGTCGAGCAATTTCCGTCAAAAGCAGAGTAGCGATCGCTTCTGCATCACTTTTATCGATATCAATTAATCCTCCCCAGAGTTCCGGATGCTCTAAGGCAATAACGCGACCCAGTCCCCATAGCGGTGACTGAGTCATTGAGAGAGAGTCTATCTCAGCATCTACCAATTCGTCTACCCATTGAGCATGCTGAGTCACCAGCCAGAGTGGAGGATATTCAGCTAAATCAGCCTGGGCGATCGCTTGCACCAGATGCAGCACACTACCACAGCCGCGAGACTGATCGGTCTGCAAAGAATTCACTGTTGTGTTTGCTGTTGGCGTGTTGTCTAAGCTCCAGAAATGGACAATACCCCGGCAGAATTGCCCACCGGACAAAGCCTGTTGCAACAGATTGTGAAAGGCTTGGGGTTGGGTCGGATTGATCTGCCATGCTTCACTTGAAGCGAACCCCACACTAGCATCACCCTCGCCTGGAAACACCACAATACAGCGATCGCCGCGATCGGACAATCTTTTGGCTAGCGTTGTGCCGATGCCTTGATGATCGGCGAAAATCAGCCAAATTCCAGGTGAAGTGAGTGGGTTTTCCGTCACATCAGATGCTAATCGAGCTTGGGGCTGCCACTCCATTTGGTAAAGCCAATCTCGGTCAGGATCATGACGCTGAGCAGGTGACAGATTTTGCTTGAGGGAGGGGGCAATAGCTGACTCAATCCAGTAACGCGATCGCTGAAATGGGTAAGTCGGCAACGACAGCCGCCGACGCACATCAGCTTGCTCAAAACTGCACCAATCTACTTCGGCTCCCTCGATATACCAGGTTGCCAACCCAATCAGCCGGGATTTCCAGTCTAATGATTCTCCCTGGTGGAGCATTGCAGACTGAGCGCCAACCTCTACAAAGCAGCCATTTTGAGGATCATAGATAATTTTACCTTGGGAGGGTTTTGCTGTAGAAGCATGATATTGCCATGTCCTTCCATTTGCTGTCTCTTTACTAGTTGCCTCACCCGTCGCCTCACCCGTCGCCTCCATACGGGAAGCCAGAAAATCCGTAAGCTGCTGCTGGGCTGCTGCGATTGTCTCAGCCACGATCGCCAGGCGGTGAGAGAAATGCGATCGCCCGGTATTAGCCGTAAAACAAATATCTGCCCAAGATGCAGAGGGGTGCGCGACTAGATACTGTTGATAGCAAACCACCAGTTCTCGCAGTGCCGCTTCAGTTTTCGCAGACAGAGTTAACAAATGATGCGATCGTTCTTCTCGGTTTGTATCTCTTACTTGTTCCAGATTCTGCCTTTTGTCTTTCGGCTGCCGTGTTCTCGCAACTGGTGCTTCTTCCACGATTACATGAGCATTTGTGCCGCTCATGCCAAATGAACTGACTCCCGCCAGTCTGGGTTGCTGATTTATCACAGTCCAGGGAGTGAATGCCGTGGGAACTGTCAGCGGCAGATCTGTCCAGGGCAAGGCAGGATTGAGTGTATTGAGATGCAAGTGGGCTGGTAGAGACTGATGCTGTATCGCTAGTACGACTTTCATTAAACCCGCAATGCCAGCCGCCGCTTCCAAATGACCGATGTTCGTTTTCACCGAACCAATCGCTAAGGGTTGATCGGGCGATCGCTCCGGACTCAGCACCGCTGCCAACGCCTCAACTTCAATTGGGTCGCCCAGAGCGGTGCCCGTGCCGTGGACTTCCACATAATTCACCTGCTTTGGCTCGACTCCAGCATTGGCGAGGGCTGCCCGAATCAGGTCTTGCTGAGCTAAGCCATTGGGAACGGTGAGTCCACTGCTACGACCATCGTGGTTTACCGCAGAACCACGAATTTGAGCCAGGATATTGTCCCCATCGGCGATCGCATTTGACAGGCGTTTCAACACAACCACGCCGCAGCCTTCACCGCGACCGTAGCCATCAGCGGCTGCATCAAAGGTCTTACAGCGGCCATCTGCTGACAAAGCCCGCATCTGGGAAAGTACTGTATGTCCGTGCGGCGACAGCATCAAGTTCACCCCACCTGCCAACGCCAAATGGCATTCTCCAGCCCGCAAGCTTTGGCAGGCCAGATGTACAGCCACCAAAGCGGAAGAACAGGCTGTGTCGAGGGCGATCGCTGGCCCTTGCAATCCCAACAGATATGACAGGCGACCGGCAGCAACACTAAAGGTGTTACCCGTGAAAACATAAGCCCCTGCTGAATCGCCAGATAGCTCTTGCAGGCGTGAATAATCGGCGGTATTGATGCCCACAAACACCCCG
>JAAUOQ010000027.1 GCA_012034795.1 Leptolyngbyaceae cyanobacterium CRU_2_3 | reverse complement strand
TTGACCCTGCCCCCTACTGGGGCGATCGAGAAGTAGACATCGCCATGACAGAATTGTTTGGCGGATTTCCGGCTGAGTTTTATCGAGGCTACGATCGTGCCTTCCCGTTAGATTCTGGCTACAAACGGCGCAAAACGCTCTACAATCTCTATCACATTCTCAATCATTTCAATTTGTTTGGTGGCAGCTATGAATCGCAGGCAAATCGGATGATCGCAGAGATACTCTAACTCCGGTAACTTATAGCTTTTAGAGTACGGAACTTCCTGATCGGCTCATCCGTCACCCTAATTATTCATTCTCTTTGACAGACCTTGTCTGGAAAAGTCCTATGCAACCTAGCACACTTTACTTAATTAGCGCAGGGTTGAGCATCCTCGCTGCTGTCACAATGGCTACGTCTCCATCCTTGGATCAATCTGGAAGTCCAAAATTGAGCCATCCATCTGTGCTTCAGATCCGATCAGACTTACCCTAAGAGATCTCATAAAATTTACCTATGGCAAAAAAATGACATCGGTTTCTGGATGAAAATATAGTCGTAGTTAAAGCAAAGTGAGTTAGCGTGCCGAATAATGGCAAAACCAAAATTTGACGTGATTGCCGTCGTAAAAGTAGCCATGACTAACTCCAGTAGCTTTTTAGGAGCAACTTCTGGCTGTTGCACGAAGTAGCTTCGCTTAGCAAAAAAAACGCCCTCATCTTTAGGAACCACAATGCCATTAATTCGATGTGCGTGCTGAATGGGCTTGATATAAAGGGTAATAAATTCTTCCTGATTGCGTTGTAGGCGATACAGCCGCTCATGTTGAAGCCAGCTCATGCAAAACATCATCTTCAGCAGTTCAAAGCCTAGGATGTAGTTAAATACATTGTTGCCTTCTTCAGAACTAAAAATCAGTTTCAACGCAGATTCAAGATATTGATCAGGCTGTCTACGGGTGTCTTGGGCCGAGTGAACATAGAACTGTTTAATATAGCTCCGCAAGACGGGTTCTGATAACTCGGTTGTAATGTGAAAATCTTTGAGATACTGCCCCACTCGTTGCTTAGTTTCTTGATCTTCTAGCTTTCGAGAAACCAAGCCATCGGCTGTATAATCATCTAGAAATTCTGCCTGAACTTCTGGCGTCGCCGCGCACATTAAGTGACACAGTGACAGCATATAACGACGCTGCTGCCACGACAGACTTTCCACCCAGCTTCTAGCCTCTGGCGGCAGCTTCGCTAAAATATTCTCGACTCCCCCGGTAACTGCTGCGATCGCTCGCTCCATATCACTCTCATGTCATGTTTCTAAAAACTATACTTTACTCAATTTAGTTTGCCCAATCCAAAGTGCGAGCAATCCCGTATAGAGTTTAGGACTCCTAAATCATCCTGTGAATTTTATGCGGCAACCATTGCAGCAAAAAACCTACCAGAGTGGGCTGGTAGGTTCGCAATTTTCAAAAAACGTTAACAAATTAAAAAGATTTCCGTAATTTGTCCATCAGGTATTGTGTTTACCTTTAACGGATATATTCTTTCAACACACTGTTGCGATTAGGATGACGCAGCTTTCGCAGTGCCTTGGCTTCAATCTGACGAATCCGCTCGCGGGTGACGTTAAAGATTTGCCCAATCTCTTCCAACGTCTTCATGCGTCCGTCATCCAAGCCGTAGCGTAGGCGCAGCACATCCCGTTCGCGAGGGCTAAGGGTTCCTAATACACTTTCCAAGTCTTCCCGCAGCAGATTTTTAGAGACTTGATCTTCAGGAGTTTCGCCATCCGATTCAATGAAGTCGCCCAGACGAGAATCCTCTTCCTTACCAATTGGTGTTTCCAACGAGATAGGTAACTGAGCAGACTTGGCAATAAACCGCAGCTTCTCGATCGTCATTTCCATCCGTGTGGCAATTTCTTCCTCAGTTGGCTTTCGCCCCCATTTCTTGAGAGAGTAACTTAGTCGTTTTCTTAATTCGAGAAATGGTTTCGTACAAATGCACGGGGAGGCGAATGGTTCGAGACTGGTCTGCGATCGCTCGCGTGATAGCCTGACGAATCCACCAAGTTGCATAGGTCGAAAACTTGTAGCCCTTTTCATGGTCAAACTTTTCAGCCGCCCGAATCAGCCCCAAGCTACCTTCTTGAATCAAGTCTTGGAAGGACAAGCCTCGATTCATATACTTCTTGGCGATCGATACAACCAACCGCAGGTTAGATTGCACCATCTTTTCTTTGGCCCGACGACCCTCATACAAGCGGCGACGGAATTTAGGCAGAGGTTGATTGACCTCATTTGCCCAGATTTCCATGTTCCGCTCAAAGTCATTAACAGGACGCTCCAAACGCTCGGATAGGCGATCGCGAATTCGCTCTAGTTCTAGCAAATCTGCAATCTTACGAGCCAACTCAATCTCTTCATCGGCTCGAAGCAGGCGGATTCTACCAATTTCTTGGAGATAGAGCCGGATGGAGTCTTCAGTGTAGTGCTTCTTCTTCGCCTGTGTTCGGCGGCGGGAAGTTCCCTTTGCCGCTTTGCCATCCTCTTCAGGCTGGGCATCAAAGTCGTCTCGATCCTCTCCGTCATCCCCTATGAAGGCATCAAGCTCCTCAGCCTCAGGTTGATCCAGTTCCAGTTCGAGTACGCCATTTTGCTGGGTCATGCCGCGCTCCTCATGCTCCTTGTGTCAGATAAATACAGGTCGATTAAGTAGGGAACTTCAGGAGGTTCCCTTAAACTGATTCAGTTGTCTTATCGTTGAGCTAATCGCAAGCTAAATCTCTAGGCTAGTTAACCCTATAGATCATTGCTCTTAGCCACCCTTGGGAAAATTCGCCTTTCCACAGTCACAATTGAGCACTGGGTAGAGGCACCAAATCGGAAGTCCTTGCCCTCGGTGGATGACGTTTAAGACCTTCATCCGATTGTAACTTTTCTCACAAAACTTGCACGTTTTTTTCATCTTTTCTGTCACGGAGATGTGATAGAAGAATTTGACATTAGCGTAAAGTTAGTGAAATCGCACAGTTTTGAGAGGCAAATATAACATTTGGTAATTGAGTTGAACGGAAACAGTGAGTCTAGCTCCAGATTAGCTCCAGCTTTTCAGAAGTAGGTTACGGGGAAATAGCTAATTTATGTTTGCTATTCTAATAAGTTCAACACAACTGCACACGAATTGACTAGAGAGGGAAAGCATAAAGTTTTGTGTTAAGTTCAATTGGGCGAGTTTTTGGACGCAACGGATGGGCAATCAGCAATCAAAATCTTGATAGTTCCAACGTTAACTGTTTTCAATGTCTGATTAATTGTCCATACATAGCGGTTTGCGCCTGACTAAAACCAAAGTATTTTCCAGATCTCATACAGACAGTTGGAAACGGCTATAGCTAATTGCGTAACTCCATTGAGGTTGTTAATGAGAATCACTATCGTCTTCTTGGAAAAAGATTTATCTGCAAATCTCTAGCTAAGCTGTATCAAGAATGTCCAAGAAGCAAAAGTTTCCTTACTTAGTGGGTTCTAAGTGGACTGCACAACAAACCACCTGGGGATGGCGGCATTTTCAAGTCGTCAATCGTAAAAATCAAGAGCAATGGGTATTTGCTGAAATGGTGGCAGCCTGTGATCCGACGGTTCGGTTTTGGCTAAACGCTCAGCAGTTGCAGAAAAGGCAAATCTGGCAAGCAGGTTGGCAGTCGTTGGAAGAGATGACGGAGACAGATCTGCTTTGAAGTGTTCAATATAGAATGAGTCGATCACAAATGGGGTTTTGGGGCGCGTCGCGCCCCAAAACCCCAAAACCAGGATTTTGAAAGGATTACTTGGAGCTTTGCGATCTACTGAGAATCTCTAGTGGTTTTGCAGCGGATGAAGGGTATACTCATCCGCTGCCATGTTCCTGGTCTGGTTCGCGGTAGCAAGGCAAGAGACTCAACCTGAGCGACTAGCCATCAAACACCACCGAGTGCCAGGGCTTCTTTTGATCGCCGGTAATGTCAAACATGACATGCTTAACGATCGTGTATTCTTCTAGGGCATAGTAAGACATATCTTTACCAATGCCACTTTGCTTGAAGCCGCCGTGGGGCAATTCACTGGCGATCGGCAAATGATCATTCACCCAAACCGTTCCACACTCTAATGCTGCAGAGACTCGCATGGCCCGCTGTACGTTCAGTGTCCAAACACTGCCTGCTAGTCCATAGGGCGTATCATTGGCTAATTGGATAGCTTCCGCTTCATCTGAGAACCGATTGACCACGACGACTGGCCCAAAAATTTCGTCCTGGACACAACTTGCCGATTGCGATGCCTCCACCAGGATTGTCGGCGGATAAAAATATCCTTTCCCTTCAGGCATAACGCCCCCCGTAGCAACTTTTACCCCTTGCTGCCGGGCTTCTTCTACAAAACCATGCACTTTCAGCCGTTGGGTCTCACTGATTAGCGGTCCAATGTCTGTATCTTTAGCCCAAGGATCACCCCACTTCAACGTTTGGGTTAGCTCAGTGAAGCGGCTGAGGAATGCCTCAAATACTTCATTTTGCACATAAATTCGGGTGGCCGCCGTACAGTCCTGCCCTGTGTTCATATAGGCAGCAGGAATTGCACCTCTTGCTGCCGCTTCAATATCGGCATCTGCAAACACCAAGAAGGGAGCCTTGCCACCAAGCTCTAACGTCACCCGCTTCACCCGTGGGCTAGCGAGTTCGGCAATCCGTTGTCCTGTGCGGGTGCTACCCGTAAAGCTAATCATTCGGACATCGGCATGGGTACAGATTGCTTCTCCCACTTCTGCTCCGCCAGTCACCACGTTAATTAGCCCTGCCGGAAATCCAGACTCCAGCGCAATTTTTGCTACCTCGATCGTGGTAATGGGCGTATTGGGTGCAGGCTTAATCACCACTGCGTTACCAGCCGCCAGAGCCGGAGCCAGTTTCCAAATTGCCATCATGAACGGGTAGTTCCAGGGTGTGATTGCTCCCACAACCCCGATCGCCTGTCGCCGAGTCATGCTGGTGTAGCCACCCACATATTCACCCGCAGCCCCCCTTCTGGACGCCGCAATACTGAAGCAAAATATCGCAAGTTGTCGATCGCGAAGGGAATATCGCCACCTGTGGTGAGTTTCAGGGGTTTTCCAGCATTTTGGCTTTCCAGGTTGGCTAAGTCTGCACTTTTGCCTCTAGCGCGTCTGCTAGGTTGAGCAATGCTGCACTGCGTTCGCCATAGGAGAGGGCTGCCCAACTCACCTGAGCTTGCTTAGCCGCCGCAACTGCGCGATCGACCTCTGATTTGGTTCCTAGCGCCACCGTGGCAAATACTTCCCCTGTTGCTGGAGCAATTAAATCTTCACTGCCTGTTGAAACGAGTTCTGAGCCGATCACCATTGGATAATGCGTCAGCTTGTCCATAAAACCTCTTACCTGCTTAAAGCTGGGGCTGAATGGGTGAATTTTAGCTTGATTTTTGTGATTTCTCTAGCAAAGGCAAACTTGACAGATCCAGCTGTATTTAGATAGACATTTAGACAGGTAGCTCAGTATTGGAACCTGCTTGAATCCGTTGCCAGTCATGCTTGAGGTGCTTTGCCCATCGTAAGGCTAGCGATAACTCGGTAAACGGGATCTGTATTTCGGGCACTGGTTGCTCTATCGATGGACAGTTGGTATTGGCAAGCTGGAAAACCAGAGTCACTTGACGGGCTTTAGCCGGTGGATTTTCCGGATCAATAATGCGATCGCCCGCTTTTACTTCGATCGCCTGCACTTGCTGGAGTGAAAAGTCCTGCACATTCAGTGGAGCCTTGCGGGTGGGTTTGCCCCAAGTAATTTCGCTGTCCTTTTGACCTAAAACAGCGTAAATGTCATATTTGGCGTGGTCAAAAGGCTCTGCCCAAACTCGATAGGCTTCTAGCTTCTGATACTCATTCCAACCTGCCCAAGCCAACCCCATGAAGCAGGCCAGCAGAGGAAACCAGAGAAGTCCATGAATCATAAACGATGGCCCATCCCCAATCCAATTGTTGTCTTTAACCTACCATCAACCTACCATCCATCATCGCGTTTTTACGGCAACTCAACCGATGCTGAGCTTAAGGCTGAGCTTACAAGTATGGATTTTGGTGACAGAATCCCTATCCCCCTATGGGGGATGTTACCCTAAAGGGGATAAGGAGACTCAGCTTATGACTGCTGCTCCACCGGATTGAAACGATTGAAAAAAATACTCGAAGACTAGAGGTGCAAAGCGTGGTTGCTACTCCTGAAAGAACTCAACACAATTCTCAACAGCCCTGGCAATCCTCGCCTTCTGGGAGCGATCGCGTTGCTGTCTTGCTTATGGGCTACGGTGAAGTGGAGAGCTACGAAGACTTTGCTAACTATAACGAGCAAGCCTTAAATCTGCTAACTGCAAAATTTGCGCCCTGTTCCTACCTGGGTCTATCCCCCCCTGGCAAAATTACTAGCAGTGTTTGACCTGCATGAGTGGGGGCACCAGCATGGCAACTTCGTTTCTCCCCACAACGCCATTTTTGAGCGTCAGCGAGCTGGGGTTGAAGTAAAGTTGCAAGAGAAATGGGGCGATCGCATCCAGGTGTTCAAAGCCTTTAACTTTTGTGCTCCCTATTTACCTGAGCAAGTGCTGACTCAAATTCGGGATCAGGGTTTTGACAAGCTGCTGATCTATCCCCTATTGGTGGTTGATTCTATCTTCACCAGTGGCATTGCCGTAGAACAGGTTAACAAGGCCCTAGCGAAGCTGTGGAACGGCACTGAGCATTGGGTGAAAGGCTCACGTTACATTCCCTCTTTCTACAACGAGCCTGCCTATATTGATTTGATGGCGCAGATGGTGGAAGAGAAGATTGCTAAAGATCTAGCAGTAGCCCATCTGCCTTCGCAGACCGGCATTATCCTAATGAATCATGGTTGCCCTCACAAGGCAAAGGGCTTTACATCTGGAATTGATGAGAGCCAAGCCCTCTATGAGCGAGTTCGGGAAAGGCTAATCAACCGCTACCCCTTGATCTCAGTAGGCTGGCTCAATCACCAAACCCCGTTGATTGAATGGACACAGCCCAACGCCGATTTAGCTGCCAAAAACCTGATTGATTTGGGGGCAACAGCACTCGTCTTTATGCCGATCGGTTTTGCCACCGAGAACCATGAAACCTTGCTGGATGTGGAGCACATTATTCAGGGACTACGGCGCAAGCGTCCAGATGTCACCTATGTGCAGATGCCTTGTGTCAACGATCGCCCTGAATTTTTGCAAATGACAGCAGACTGGGCAGATGAGCACATTGCAGCATTGCTATCCCAGCAAGCATTGGTGGTGAACCCAACTTTGGCGATCGCCCAAGCGCAGTCCCAGCAAACTCATGATCATGGGCATAATCATGGGCATTCCCACGATCACGGACACCATCACCATGGCGACCATTCTCATGATCATGGGCATCACCACTAGACCCGCATAAACGAAGGAGCAAAAGCTAAGCAGCAACTTCTGAGAGGGGTCGCTTAAATGAAAAGAGGGAAGAACCAAAGGTTCTTCCCTCTTGTGCTTCGTTGCCTTCTGGATTAATACTGTCTCTATCAATGCTACGGTTTTGTTGTCTGAGTTTTTGTTTCAACCCTTGCATTTGTTTCTGCTTCTGGCGCTGCCGGGCACTACCCCCGCGACCTTTATCATTTCGTCCTTCCCGACGGGGTGATTCCCATCGTTTTAACCGTTGAGCCATTAGACTAATTTCCTCAGTTTTTCTCAAGTGAATTTGTGTTTATCCTTAAATTATAGATGGGTTCTAGAAGCTGCTGGTTCCTTAATCGGCTACTCATATGAATGATCTGCTAAGCTGTTATCCGATCGAGGTCGCGAATTGTATTGTTTTGAAGCAGCAGAGTAGCTGCTTCCACTGCAATGGGCGGACTAAATAAGCATCCTTGCATCTCTTCACAGCCGAGCGATCGCAGCAAATATTCTTGCACTTCGTTTTCTACTCCTTTTGCAACCAGATTGAGATTGAGGATTTTACCCAGCGCAATAATGGCAGTGACGATCGCCTGATCACTGAGATCCGTGGTTAAATGTTGGATGAAAGAGCTATCGATTTTGAGAGTTTGAATCGGTAGTTTTTTCAGATAGCTGAGAGAAGAATAGCCTGTGCCAAAGTTATCCAGCGCCAACGAAATTCCTAGGCGATGCAACTGCGTAAGGATTGCCTGAGTTCGTTCTATATGCTTACCCACAGCAGTTTCGGTGATTTCTAATTCTAGATAGCGAGGCGCTAATCCAGTATCATTGAGCACTTGTTGAATCGTATTTAACATGCGTGGCTGTCGAAGTTGTTGTGTAGACAAGTTCACTGTGATGCACAAAGGCGGTATCCCCAGAGTTTGCCATGCTTTGTTTTGGTCACAGGCTGTCCTCAATAGCCATTCTTCAATGGGCACAATTAGCCCAGTTTCCTCGGCTAAAGGCATAAATTTTTCAGACGGTACCCACCCTAAAATAGGATGCTGCCAGCACAACAGCGTTTCCATATGAGTAATTTTGCTGGTCACCGCATTGACGCGGGGTTGATAATACACCACGAACTCATGCTGTTCTAAGGCTCGATGCAAGTAGTTTTCTAAAACTAATAGTTCGGAAACTTGGGTATTAATGGCAGAAGTATAAAGATGATAGGTGTTGCGATTTTCCTTAGCCCGATAGAGGGCTGCATCGGCATTTTTTAGCAGTGTTTCTGCGTCCTCGCCGTCATGAGGATAAAAGGCAATGCCGATACTGCTGCTGATCCGCAGTACTTGTCCATCCAAGTCAAACTTGGCGCGCAGAGATTCCAAAATTCGTTGGGCGATCGCAGTGGCATCGGCAATTTCATGGACATTAGGCAACAGCAGCGTAAATTCATCTCCTGCCCAGCGCGCCACAACATCACTGTCGCGCAAACAGGCAGTCAGCCGATTTGCCACCTCTTGAAGCAACAGATCACCTGCTGCATGACCCAAAGTGTCGTTAATATTTTTAAACCGGTCTAGATCTAGAAAATAACCGCCAATTGGGTTTCTTCCTGTTTTGCTTTAGTGAGCGACATGGATAGCTGCTGATCAAACAGCATCCGATTCGGTAGTCCAGTCAATAGATCATGGGAAGCTTGATACCGAATGATCGCTTCGTTGCTATGGCGGGCAGTTGCATCTCTAAAGCTCCAGACCCGACCAATCATTTCACCATTGAGCCGTTGAGGGTGAGAGTAGCGCTCAAAAATACGACCGTCTTTTAAATTCAGAACATCTTCATAGATGGTTTCTGGCTGATTGGATAATGCTTGGAATTGCTTGAGAAAAGTATTAACGTTTTCGACTTGGTCTACCATACTGTTCAAAAGCAACGCTAAAGTCTTTTGAGTAGCAATCTCGGATGGGATTTTCCACATCTCGACAAATTTTTGATTAAAGCCTTCAATGTGCCCAGCTTTATTAATCACCAAAATGCCGTCTGCGGTTGACTCTAAGGTAGCTTGCAGTAGCGAGAGAGACTGCTCTAGCCCAGCTTGAGTTTGTTGGAGATCACTAATATCCCGTTTAATAGCCACATAGTTGCTGATTTCGCCCATGCCACCATAGATCGGAAAGATAGTGGCCTCTTGATGATAGGTTGAGCCATCTTTACGCTTGCCCACGTATGAACCCATCCAGGCCCGACCCGACGAAATTGTCTGCCAAATCTCTTCATACAAACTATCGTGATGCTGCCCCGATCGCAGCAACTCAGCAGGTGTTTTGCCCAAAACTTCTTCGCGGCAATAGCCTGTAATTCGTTCAAAGGCAGGATTCACATAGACCAGTCGAGCACAAATATCGGTCACTTCAATCGCATCCACTGCCTGTTCTAAAATAGCAGTCGCCAGTTCCGCTTGATACAATGCATCGCAGGGGGAAAAATGGGGAAATGAAGAAGTGGGTAGGCTACCAGTCAATGAGTTTTGATTTGAATCCGCTGGAGTGAGCGGCATGTTTTCCATAATGAGCATCTCCACCCTGGGCTGCATTGCAAACGCTTCCCCTGATTTAGCCATGTTACTTAACAGCTATTAATTTAGTCATACTTACAGTTAACCCTGTATGCCCTGTATGAGCTATATTTCGTAGAAATTAATTATTGCTAAAGTTTTAATGATCGATTCTAGGGATCTACCCAGAAAAAATTGAGAAGTGGTGCATTCGCGGAACCAGGGTCTTGCACTCTACATCTTGCTTGCGTCGTAAGCAAAATGCTGATACTGAAACCTAGCAAAATTAAATTGACAGACCCCTAGCTTGACTTCATCAATTGCCTGGGGGTCGGCTAATTGTAACAAGAGACCGCTTCAGAACACGGATTTTGTCCGTATCTGAAGCAGTCTCTAGGTCAACAAGAACACACAACTCCCCTCAGTATAGCTGCTCTGCCAACAGGCTTAGCTGAGCCTATTGGCTGAATCTATAGCGACCTCTAGGGGGGCCCAATCTTAGCGGAAGTCACAATCTTTATCGTGTACCACGGAGCAAACCAAACCGAATCAAGCCACGCTGATACCCCTGCTGCATTAAGCTCAAAGAAAGGGCTGCTTGAATTGTTGTCCAGCCGGAGCTTAGCAGCCCCAAAATGGCCTTTGGGGTGATGGCAGAGTCTATTACCACATCCCAAAAGGGGGCAACCGCAGTAGACCAATCGGCAGTAGAGATATTCTGTAAGCCCAGATCTTGAGCGATCGCTTCGTACTGGGGTAATGAAATGACGTAGGGCAGACAGTAAACCCGATAAATCTTTTCTAAATGCTTTTGCTCATCCAACGTTAGAGGCTGGCTAGGCGGATCAGTAGGGCGATGACACCAGGTTACCATCAGCAGTTTACCGCCTGGTTTGAGCACCCGGTAACACTCTTGCAGAAATTTCCGTTTATCTGGCATGTGTTCACCACTTTCCAGCGACCAAACTAAGTCAAAAGATTGGTCGGCAAAAGGGAGATTAAGTGCGTCTGCCACTTGAAAAGTCGTTTGGTTGCTTAAACCTGCTGCTTGGGAACGGGCGATCGCGCGGTTTGCCTGCACTGGACTCAGCGTAATCCCAGTCACAGAGGCATGAAACTTCTCAGCCAAATACAGAGAACTTCCGCCAATCCCACATCCCACATCTAAAATTTGCTTGACTTCTCTGATATTTGCCCATTTTAAGAGTTCTTCGATCAGGTCAATTTGCGCTTGTCGTCGTTCTTTGCGCTCCTCACCTGTTTTGCCATAGTAGCCATGATGCATATGCTCACCCCAGATCTGTTCCCACAGGTCGGAGGAAGCATCGTAGAATTCCTGAATTCGCTTTTGTAGAGTGGGCATCGTTGAGCAGTACAAAAATTTATAGTGTATCTGGTTCAGTCTACAGGCTCCCCCATCCTTGGGAAGATTGTTCATGTTTAGAGAGTAAGCCCTACTTTGACAGGGCTTGAGCATGGCACAATCGAACAGTGACTTTGAACAGTGACTTTGAACAGTGACTTTGAACAGTGACCTGAAAGCTAGATTAAATACTGGCAATATATTGGCAATTATGTCTGAAATTGAGCGAGCAGAAAGTTTTAGCAGCTTAGAAGCTGCCGATACAGGTTGGGTTAAAGAACCTGGGGTTGAAGATCCACCTCTGCGATCGCCTGCTTCTAAGCAGACACTTACTGGCGAAATTCAGCAGGGATGGGGCTATGTCTTATTTGTTTGGAATCTCTCAAAACGGATACGGAGTTGGCGAAATCGGGCTCGCTTCGTTGTGGGATTAATTTTGTGGAAACCGATTTTGCCAGATGATCAATAGCCGAGGAATCAAGCCGCAAAATCAGAGATCAGGCAAGGGTTAAAGGAAATACAAATTATGGTTTACTACGACTCCCAACAGTTTGAGTTTGTGTCCAAGCTAGAAGCTAACTGGCAGGTCATGCGGCAAGAACTCAGCCAGTTGCAAAAGCAAGATTTTGTGGCTTACCCAGAACGGTACTTGCTCGACAAACACACGGGCTGGGATGTGTTCGGCTTATACTTTGTCGGGGTCAAAATCGACATCAACTGTGACCTCTGTCCAGAGACGGCGCGGTGGGTCAAAACAGTGCCGGGTATGGTGACTGCTGGATTTTCTAGCTTGGCTCCAGGTGCCCATATTGTGCCACATTCTGGTAGACCCAGTGGGGTCTTGCGCTGTCATATGGGTTTGGTGGTGCCAGAGCGCTGTGCCCTGAGAGTTGGCAAAGAAATCAAGACTTGGAAAGAGGGCAAGTGTCTGGTGTTTGATGATACCTCAGAGCACGAAGCCTGGAATTTGAGCGATCGCCCTCGTACTGTCCTGTTGCTTGACTTTAGAGCACCCAAAGGCTTTTTGCCGGATCACACTCAGCCGAATCATGCTCAAAAAGCATCTTTACTAAAACAGTAACGAAACGGCAATGAAACAGTAAGCTGCAAGTTCTCCCGATAAAATCAGCAGAGATCATTTCACCCTACTCTTCATTCCTGCTTCATCATGACAGTTGCGAGAACCATCTGTTTAGGATTTATGGCTGTCATTCTGGTTGGCACTCTTTTATTGATGCTGCCAATCTCAATTGCGGATAGTGCTTGGGGGGATCTGACAACCGCTCTGTTTACCTCAACCTCAGCAGTTTGTGTCACTGGCCTAGTGGTAGTCGATACTGGCACATACTTTTCTTTTGTAGGGCAACTCTTCATTGCCTTACTGATTCAAATTGGTGGGTTGGGCTATATGACTGCCAACACTTTTTTGCTGCTGCTCTTGGGACGTAGATTTGGCTTGCGGGAAAAGATAGCCATTCAGCAGTCTTTAGATCGGCAAGGGATGTCGGGCGTTTTGCAACTGGTTCAATCCATCATTGCCGTAACGCTAGTGTTCGAGCTGACAGGCGCACTTTTAATGCTGCCTGTATTTTCGCCCCAATATGGGTTAGAGCGTGCTATCTGGCTTAGCCTCTTTCACAGCATTAGTGCCTTCAATAACGCAGGATTTGGGCTGTTTCCTGATAATTTAATCAGCTATGCCACCTCAATCCCAATCAACCTGATTGTTCCTATTCTGATTATCTTTGGTGGAATTGGTTACCAGGTGACTATGGAGATGTATTTATGGTTGCGCGATCGCCTCTTGAGAAGTCGAGAACGGGCCGTCTTTACACTCAACTTTAAAATTGCCGTTCGTACTACACTTTTTCTATTAGTGATTGGCACGATCGCCTTGTTCTGCATCGAATATGACAATCCTCAGACCTTTGGCTCCTTTAACTTTAGAGAGAAGCTTTTATTAGCCTGGTTTCAATCTGTAGTGCCTCGAACGGCTGGGTTTAACTCAATTGACTACGGCAAAATGAGCGATGCAGGTTTATTTGTAACCATCGTTCTGATGTTCATTGGTGCCAGTCCAGGCGGCACAGGTGGCGGTATTAAAACCACAACTTTGAGAATATTCTCTAGCTGTACAGCGACTGTCTTACAGGGTAAAGAAGAGGTCCTTTGCTATCAACGTCAGATTCCGATGACGCTGGTGATTAAGGCGATCGGTGTCATGTTTGGATCAGTGATCACAGTCGCTATGTCTACAACTTTAATTGCCCTGAGCGATCCTCAAATGGGTTTCATCAAAATTCTGTTTGAAGCAGTTTCTGCATTTGCAACGGTTGGGCTTTCTACAGGGATTACCGCAAGCCTGTCTACTTTTGGCAAATTGGTTTTGATTTTGACCATGTATGTCGGGCGGGTCGGTGTGTTATTGCTGATGTCTGCGGTTCTGGGTGATCCAAAACCTACCACCCTCAATTATCCTGAAGAAAACTTGTTGGTTGGGTAGAAACCTGAGTCTAGAAACCTTGGGACTTTGCGATCTATCGAAGCTGTTAGATTCAGCAGATAATGGATGTAAGCTAGGAGATTTCTGATAAGTTAGAGAAGCTCAACCTATCACGATCTCCAGGCTGGGCAAATCGTACTCGTAGGTTCTTAGCTGTGCCTTCAACCTCTCCCCTGTCTTCTCTAAGTTTCTTTAAGACCTTGCGGGCCAGCCATCGTCAGTTCGCCGTGGTGGGGCTAGGACGGTTTGGCAGGGCTGTTTGTAGTACTTTGCATCATCTTGGGTACGAAGTTTTAGGAGTTGACTCTGACGAGCGGCGCGTTGCCCAAGCTTTAACCGATCAGATTGTCTCTCATTCGCTCCAACTTGACTCTACAGAACCGTCAGCTTTGAAGGAAGGCGGCATTCTTGAGTTTGATATAGTTATTGTGGCGATCGGCAATTTTATTCAAGAAAGCATCATCACCACCCTTAACCTCAAGGAAGGTGGGGTTCGCTATGTGGTGGCAAAAGCTTCGTCGGAGGTACATGGTAAGCTCTTAGATCGGGTAGGTGCTGATCGCGTTGTCTTTCCAGAACATGAGATGGGTTGCGCCTTAGCGCGATCGCTCACTAAGCCTGGAGTCCTCGATCGCTTCGAGCTTGACCCCGATAACAGCATTGTAGAAGTGGTTGTTCCGGCCGTATTTGATGGTAAAACGATTGTTGAACTGGACTTACGCAAGCGCTATGGACTCAACCTCCTAGCGGTGGGGATGGGGGAAAAGTTTGAGATCAATCCTTCTCCCATCCTACGTCTCCAAAAAGGTTGGGTCATGGTAATCATCGGCTCTAACAAGGGCATTGATCAACTCCCAATATGATTAACCAGCGCGTCATTGGGTTAATTAGCGGTACTTCTGTAGATGGCATTGATGCGGCTCTCGTCGAGATTTGCGGTTCGCAGCAGAGTTTAAAGGTAAATCTGCTGGCAGGCAACACTTATGCCTATCCAGCAGCCTTGCGCTCACAAATCCTCTCGATCTGCGGTGGCGCACCTATCTCAATGGCAGAATTTGCGGCGCTGGATGATGCGATCGCTCAGGAATTTGCGAAAGCGGCGATCGCCATTCAAGCGGGACATCCTCCAGCGTCATTAATTGGTTCACATGGACAGACCGTTTTCCACCGGCCTTTGGCCGCCAGGGAAATAGCAGCGAGGCAATCAGGGGTGGCACCTCTGGGCTATAGTCTGCAACTTGGGCGGGGTGCCTTAATTGCCCATCTTACAGGCACCACAACGATTAGTAATTTTCGGGTTGCTGATATTGCAGCGGGTGGGCAAGGTGCGCCATTGGTTTCACCTGTAGATGCTTGCCTGCTCAGCCATGCCACCGATCACCGCTGTGTGCAAAACATTGGTGGTATTGGCAACGTCACCTATTTACCTGCAACTGGCTTGCCCTCAACTGGCTTGCCCTCAACTGACTTGCCTGCAATGGGCAGTTCGGTCGTAGCGCCCAAGATCTTAGGCTGGGACACGGGCCCTGGCAACACCCTCCTCGACCTAGCCGTTCATCGCCTATCGGATGGCAAGCTGGCGTTTGATGCCGAGGGCGCTTGGGCGGCTCAGGGAACGCCCTGCCAGGATCTGGTTCAGCAATGGCTCCAGCAAGATTTCTTTCAGCAGCCGCCACCTAAATCCACTGGGCGAGAATGGTTTGGGCAGGCTTATTTGGAGCGCTGTTTGGCAGAGTCTGCACCGTACAGTTTGACTCCTGCTGATATTCTGTCTACATTGACAGAACTCACTGCTGCCTCCATTGCTCACAGCTATCGCACTTTCTTACCCCAAATGCCCAACCAAGTTTTCCTCTGTGGAGGGGGTAGTCATAACCTCTACTTAAAACATCGGATTCAAGCTAACCTAGAACGGGCTTCAGTTTATACAACTGATGAGGTGGGATTGAACTCAAACTACAAAGAAGCGATCGCTTTTGCAGTTCTCGCCTACTGGCGAAATTGGGGCATTCCCGGTAATCTCCCGGAAGTCACTGGGGCACAGCAGCCCGCTCTTCTAGGGGAAATCAACCTGGTAGTCAGATCCACGCAAGATTAAGATGCAAGGGCTAGTGGGTTTAATAAGGCTGCATGGGGCGGAATGATAAGGACAAGTGTTGTGTCTCACACTTTTTTACTAGAGTCAGGGCGTTGGACGCTACAGGGAAGTTGGCTCGATCGTGATGCCATGCCGGTCACAGTTAAGGGCAAAATCTTGGTGGCTTGGAGCCGCGACGATTGGTTTACGATGGTCACAAAGCTGATTTTTCCGGGCAGCGAGCGAAACGAAATTTCGTTTCAATATCGGGGACGCTTTGATGCAGGCGAACGACAGTATACGTTTGTGCTGCTGCACAGCCTCTTAGGGCGGGTAGAGGGAGAAGGTTGGATTGCACCAGAGTCGATCGTACAACGCTATTGGGTGCTGGGCGATCGCCAGCGCCGCACTGGTTTTGAAACCCTCCATCAACTCAGCCCTGAAAAATATTGTCTCTCTAGCAGCATTATGGCGGGGCATTATTTGAACAGTACGATGGAAGCGATGGTCGAGCGGCAACCAGAGTAGCGGAGTGGCTCGCAGCTATGCGTTCCCTGTTTGTTGCCTTGGTTCTTCTCTACTCATAATCCTGTTGAATGCGGCTGACCCCTGTTCCAGGATAGTAGTTGGTGAGAATTTGTTCGTAGGTGTAGCCTTGCTCTGCCAATCCTAGTGCCCCCAGCTGACTCATGCCCTTGCCTTGGAACGCATCTGCCACAATGTCATCGGATGCCGCATACAACGACTCGACAATACCCCCACGATAGCTGACAAATTCTCCCGCTGTTGCATCAACGGCTTTACTAGTGCTATCGGCTTCTCTGGCAACACCGCTATAAACCTGAAAATATTCGTCATCTCCCAATTGGTAGAGCGAGTTGACAGGCTTAAAGTAGTAGGTTAGGGCGTAGGAGCGAGCCGCCACAGCCTGAGCTTTAAGGGCTTCCATCGGCCAGCTTGGAGAGACTTCACTCGCCACGACACTGTAGAGATACTGCCTGAGATTGACAAAGTTGACTCCCCAAAGATGGCTCTCATTCGCGGTTAAAAGTAGCCGTCCTCGATAGGTGCGATCGCCCAACGTGAAAGACCCAGCCGCATAGGGTTCTACCCAAACCAGAGAGGGTAGATCTAGAGAGCCTAAGCGAATGGATTGTCCACTGGCTGCAACGGGGTAAGATTCGCCTGCCGAAAGAGTACCCAAGTGCTCGCCGTTCTGGTCAATTAAGTCTGCCGCAGATGCCACATTCACCGTCAAAGAGGGAACTCCTTTAGCGATCGCCACCCGCATCTCAATCAAGGAATCTACCGATGTCAAAGAAGTCTCAAACGCTGCCTTTGCCTGTTGATTCAAAGCTTGTTGCTCTGGGGTCAGCGACGGCTTTGCTTGAGGTACAGCCGCGCTAGAGGGTGAGGCTGAAGCAGAGGATTGACCAGGAATAGGCTTGGCAGCAGGAGAACTGGGAGATCGAGCAGCAGAATTTTCAGCAGTGGCAGGGCTAACAATGGAACCAGGAGCCGAAGTAGCCGAAGTCTTGGGGTCCGAAGTCTGTTTAGAGGCAACCGGTGCTGGAGACGCCGACGAACTGGGGCTAGATGCAACCACCGCAGTGGGGGACAGGTTGCGATCGCCCACTTCAGCAAAAATGTACTTCCTAAGGGCAAGTAGCCCCAGGTAGCGGCAGAAGAATCCAGACAGGCGCTGCA
>JAAUOQ010000026.1 GCA_012034795.1 Leptolyngbyaceae cyanobacterium CRU_2_3 | reverse complement strand
GAGCTTAAAAGCTTTCTCATATAAAACAATGCGCTACCCCACCAAAAACAATTAAGAGTTCGTCAATTATGCCTCATCTTTCTAATTATCAAGATCAAAATCCTTGAAGAAATTAAATTTTATCGATATTGGTTTCGGAGGTTTGATCTGGCGATCTTCTCGACGCTATCAACAGTACGAAACCAGTTTGAATTAAGATGAAGAATTATTGCTGTTTTGAGGTGGCGCTATGGCTGCTAACGTTGAAATCTACACTTGGAGCACTTGCCCCTACTGTATTCGGGCAAAGGCTCTGCTAGAGCGGAAAGGTGTGAAATTTACGGAGTATTGTATTGACGGAGATGAAGTGGGCCGGAAAAAGATGGCGCAACGGGCCAATGGTGGACGTTCTTTGCCCCAAATTTTCATCAACAACCAACATATTGGTGGCTGTGATGATATTCATGCTCTAGATGCTAAAGGCAGCCTAGACTCGCTGTTGCAACAAACAGCAGGTTAAACGTCAGGTGAAATGTCAGCGTTAACTTTGTTCCTTGCCGATCGCCCAAAGGAGTTTTTCTGTGAAATTTGCATTCATTATTGACCCGATCGCCAAACTTGATCCGGGGCATGACACGAGTGTGGCGTTAATGGAAGCGGCACAGAAGATGGGGCATGAGGTGTGGATTACGCAAGCCCATTGGCTTGGTGTGGTAAGTGGCAAAGCTCAAGCGATCGCCCAGCCTATTCGCCTAGAACCGGTACAGCTTGTTGATAACAAGTGGGTAGCAAAACAGGATTGGTTTACCCTGGGTGAGCGAATCTCCGTTTGTCTAGAAGAGATGGATGTAGTGTTCATGCGAACTGATCCACCTGTGACGATCGCTTATCTTTACGCCACTTATATCTTGGACTATGTTGATCCAGCTAAGACCAGGGTAATTAATTCACCGAGCGGTATCCGGACAGCCAATGAGAAGATGTATGCCCTTCAGTTTACCCAAGCAATTCCCGAAACCATTGTTAGCCAGGACAAACAGGTGATCCGTGAATTCGTAGAGCGGCAGGGCACAGCGGTGATTAAGCCGTTGGGTGGCAAGGCGGGTGAGGGCATCTTATTGGTGGAAGCCAGCGATCGCAACTTCAACTCGCTGATTGAAATCAGTACCCAGGGACAAATCCCGATCATGGTGCAATCCTATCTGCCCGCTGCAAAAGACGGTGATAAGCGAATTATTTTACTGAATGGCGACCCCATTGGTGCGGTGAACCGCATTCCCACAGGGAAGGAGTTTCGTGGCAATATGGCAGTCGGGGGGCGGGCGGCTCAGGTAGAAATTACAGACCGCGATCGCCAAATCTGTACTGAGGTGGCTCCAGCCTTGCAGCGGGATGGTTTGCTGTTTGTCGGTATTGATATCATCGGTGGCTATTTGACAGAAGTCAACGTGACCAGCCCCACCGGCATTCGAGAGATTGATCGGTTAGATGGCGTGCGGTTGGGCGATCGAGTCATAGAATGGGTGGTGCAGCGAATCCAATATCCAGCGTAAGTATCTGCAACTACAGTTTGGTAAAGCTCGCTTTAGTAGGTTCGAGTGAGTATCTTGTTTCGCAGAGTCAAACGTTTAGAATTCTAAGCAGTTCAATGCAGTTGTAGAGGGGTTGTATGACAGAGCCGCGTTTTCCACTGGATCAGTTCTACGGAATTAACCGTCGCAGGTTTCTTCAATATGGTGCGATCGCGCTGGGCACAGGCATCGTTACAGCCTGTGGTTCTAGCCCACCTGCTGCGCAAGACGCTTCCACGAGTCAAGACTCTCCTACTAGTGCTACTGCCAGTTCGCCCAGCCCCAGCGGTGAATTGACAAAAATTACCTATGGCACCAATTGGTTTGCCCAGGCAGAACACGGCGGATTCTATCAAGCTGTCGCTACAGGGATCTATCGAGACTATGGACTGGATGTGACGATTAAAATGGGTGGCCCGCAGGTCAATGGCACACAGCTTTTGATGGGCGGTGCGATCGACTTCTTCATGGGCTTTGCTTCAGATGCGATTAAGGCAGTCGAAGAAGGGATACCTAAAATTACGGTTGCTTCTATCTTTCAGAAAGATCCGCAAATCTTGATTGCCCATCCTGAAGCAGGTACGAAGGATCTCAAGGATCTCAAAGGCAAGCCAATCTTATTGCAGCCTCTGCTAATGTCACCTACTGGCCCTTCCTCAAAGCTAAGTACGGATTCACCGATGATCAACAGCGTCCCTACAACTTCAATCCTGGTCCTTTTTTGGCAGACAAAACTTCTGTGCAGCAAGGCTATCTCACTTCTGAGCCGCTAGCCATTGAAAAGAAGGAGGCTTTAAACCCACCGTTTTCCTACTGGCAGACTACGGTTATGCGCCCTATTCCACAACGATTGAGTGTAAACGAGAGCTAGTGCAGACTAATCCTGATCTGGTACAGCGCTTTGTTGATGCTTCGATTAAAGGTTGGTATAGCTACCTAGAGGGTGATCCAAAACCTGCCAATGAGCTCATCAAGAAGGACAACCCAGAGATGAGTGATGATCAACTGGCTTTTGGCATTGCCAAGATGAAGGAGTACGGCATTCTGGTATCGGGAGATGCTGAGTCTAAAGGCATTGGAGCGATGACAGACAATCGCTGGCAGGAATTCTTTAACAGTATGGTGGCTGAAGGCATCTTCAAGCAAGCAACCGATTACAAACAGGCGTATACGCTTCAGTTTGTCAATAAGGGGGCGGCGGCCTATAAAGGATGAAGAAGTTAATGGGTTTTTTGATGCGGAGCGCGCAAAACTCAAGTCCTGGAAGGAGAATCCGCACATGACTCATGCCGCCGTTACGCTCACCGATGTCAGCAAAATCTATGCGAATGGCACCATCGCTCTTCAGAATCTGAATCTATCTGTAAGACAAGGAGAGTTTGTCAGCCTGTTGGGCCCGTCGGGCTGCGGCAAAAGTACGGTGCTGCGGCTGCTGGCTGGTTTGGGTCAGATGAATTCAGGGCAGATTGAATGGAGTGGTGGTCAAAACCAGCAAAAGCTGGCTTTTGTCTTTCAGGAAGCCGCGTTGATGCCTTGGGCAACGGTGCAGGAGAACGTCTATTTGCCGCTAAAGTTAGCGGGTATCTCCCCACGGGCAGCAGCTTCAACGATCGCAGAGACGCTTGAGCTTGTGGATTTGCAAGGCTGTGAGCGTTCCTATCCGCGCGAACTATCGGGCGGTATGAAAATGCGTGTGTCGATCGCTCGTGCCCTGGTGACTCACCCAGAACTGCTGCTCATGGATGAGCCGTTTGGCGCGTTGGATGAAATGACGCGTAGTCGGCTCAATAGCGATTTACTACATTTGTGGAGCCAAAAACACTGGACTGTGGTGTTTGTAACGCATAACATCTATGAGGCAGTTTATTTGTCAAGTCGGGTGGTGGTGATGGCGGCTCGTCCAGGTCGGGTAGTAGCGGAGGTGCCGATCGAGGCTGCCTATCCCCGTACCGAGGAGTTTCGGACTTCCCCTTTGTTTAATACCTACTGCCGTCAGATCTCTCAAGCACTCTCTCAGACAGGTGCCTCTCTAGATACTCCGTTGAGTGCTCCGGTATTGGAAATAGCGATCGCGATCCAGAAACATCGCGATCCAGAAACCTGATTCACGCCTCTTAGCATTTGTCTAAAAGTAAAATCCTACCTAGGATCAAGACTAAATGATGCTTCGATTTATTTCTAGCATCGTGTGCGGAATTATTTCCTCTTTGCTTTTGTCTCTAAAGATTAAGCTCACTCTTAGGTGAGAGACGATCGCTCCTTTGATGTCTCTCTTCAGGCAGTCGGTTCTCTACAAAACACTTGGTATGTTTAATTTCAAGAGCCTACATTCACTTGAAAACTCTGATAACGATACCGTTTCCGTGGAGAAGCAACAATGAATATTCTAGCTTGGATTGTGTTAGGTTTAATCGCTGGTGCGATCGCCAAAGCGATCTATCCAGGTCACCAAAGTGGTGGCATCTTAGGTACCCTAATCTTGGGTGTAATTGGTGCTTTTGTGGGAGGAAGTCTGTACACTTTCTTAACCACAGGTGCTCTTGTCCTTAGTGCCCCTGGTCTGAGTATTGGTGGAGTTGTAGTTGCAGTGCTGGGTGCCATTATTGCTCTATTCATCTATTATGCCCTTGCTCGCCGTAGTGCCGTTTAGCGCAAACCTTTGCCCAACCTTGCAAGAGCCTCTACTACTATGGAGGCTCTTGTCATGAAGATTGAAGAACTGAAAGTGTAGGACGTTTCAGAAGTAAGGCTGTAAATTTAGGAGATTAGCAATGACAAACGGAGTCCCGACAAATTCCAATGCTGTGGTAAAACCAAGATCGCTTGGCTCAATTGCTCTGGGCGTAATTTTGGTGATTTTGGGAATTACAGCGATCGTTTTTCCATTCTTTGCCACATTGGTGGCTGAAAGTTGGATCTCCCTCATTTTGATTGCCGCAGGATTGACAAAACTTGTTTATGCTTTCCAAACTCGAACTGAAGACGGACTGCTGTGGAAGCTCCTCCTGGGCATTCTCTATATTGCGACTGGATTAATCCTTTGGTTATACCCCCTACAGGGAGCGATCACTTTGACCCTTGTGCTCGGTTCTTTTCTGCTCACAGAAGGTGTTTTTGAGGTGATTCTGGCGCTTCGCTTGCGCTCAACACAAAACTGGGTCTGGGTGATGGCTAATGGCATTGTAACTTTGGTTTTGGGCAGTATTATTTGGTTTCAATTGCCCACCAGTGCAGCTTGGGTCATAGGTACGCTGTTAGGCATTAGTATTCTCTCCAGTGGAATTTCTAGAATTATGCTGGCTGTTTCCTCTAGTTCTACCTTACCCCCAGATTCACAGGCTTCAGATTCACAGCCCCAAGGGTCAGCGTCTCCCGGTTTATAGCCTCAAGCTTCATTGAGGTATTTTGATGCAGTTGGATTGATTGAGGCATGGATAAGGATTTGCAGAAACAAGAGCGCCATCTATGATGATCTAAGGCATTCTGGAATAGAGGCAACCGAGTCGGTTACACCTTGCCAGATATCAGCACACTAAGGGATCAAGTCATGGAGAAAACGCGCGCTTTGCAATTCTTATCTCAGTCCCAGAGATACATTTAATGTCTGGATTAGAAGCGATCGCGCCCAACTGGATCTAGAGGACGCCCCTACTTCACCTCGAATTGTCTTTGGCAGTATGGCATTCGAACTGTTTCGCAAAGCAGATGAGATCAGAGGCGATCGCCCAGCCGAAGTTTTAATTTATGCATCTGAGGCGAAAGGCGATCAACCTTTGAACCCGGAAGTAGTCTGGCGGGGATTGTATATTCAACATGTTCCCTCTCGCAACGGCAGATACCGGGGTAATGCAGCTTATCGTCCCAAATCTACGGCTGCCGATCGTGCTGCTTGGGCCGTCTTTTGGGAAATTGCTGAGTTGGAGCAGCTTAAAAAACCAGTTCCTATCGGTACATTGCGAGGACTGGGGCAGAAATCCAATTGCAAACCTCGATTTATTCCCGAAGAACCCATTTTGATTGAGCATCCCTGAGTTCATGTAAAATCCCTGAGTTCATGTAAAATGCCTAACTCAGTTATTCATTTACTTTCAGAGTTCGTTAGTCCAGAGGTGACGTTGAAAAGCACCATCGTTACTTACTGGTACGAAGGGCAATGTCCCCATACGGGTGAACTGTTAACACTACCTCGCACGACTCTGGCAGAGGCGATCGCTCAGGGACTGATGCAGCAGTTAGCCAGATCTCTCCGCGACGCTGGTAAAAATCACACTCCTGAAGGCAAAATGTATGGAGTGCTGCTGGTAGAACTGCCAACCGGTGAGCAACGAGTGCTCAAAGCTTTCTCTGGAATGTTGAATGGGTACAGCCAAATAGAGGGTTGGGTGCCATCCATTCCTGGACGAGATCAAGTTGCCTTAGAAGAAGCTCGGACGCTAGCACACTTGGCAACTTTGAAGCAAGAACTCATTGCACTTCAAAACTTACCAGAACGGCAGCAATATGCGGCCCTTGCTCAAGAATTTGAGAACCGCCGACTTGAGCTCGTATTCCATCAAGCACAACGTCAGCAAGTGCGGCAACAGCAACGGCAACAGTTTCATGCCACGTTAATAGGAACCAGCCTGTCCGATGCGCTAGAGACACTGGACAATCAGAGTCGTCGGGATAGCAGCGATCGCCGCCAACTGAAGCGATGGCGCGATGCTGTTTTGCAACCCCTGAAAGCCATAATTGATCAGGCAGATGCCCAGATGCAACAGCTAAAGCAGCAGCGAAAAGCGCTATCGCGGCAGCTTCAGAGCCAGCTTCATGCTGCTTACAGTCTGACCAATTTTGCTGGGGAGTCTGTTTCGCTTCGGGTATTAGGACTTGAGGCATTAGGACTTGAGGCATTAGGGCTTGAGGCATTAGGGCTTGAGGCATTAGGGCGAAGATCAGGCGGCTTACCCACAGGTACGGGAGAATGCTGTGCGCCAAAGCTTTTGCACTATGCGGCAACGCAGGGGTTGAAACCTTTAGCCATGGCTGAATTTTGGTGGGGCACTGCTTCTAGCCCAGGTGATAAAATCCAGGGCGAATGGTACGGCGCTTGTACAGAGCGATGCCAGCCGTTGATGGGCTTTCTATTGTCAGGTTTACCCCAACGGGCGATCGCCCCTTCTGTATTACCTAGCTTAGCTGGGCAGAGAGCGTTGAGAGCGTTGAGAGCGTTGAGAACAAAATCCTGCCCGATGCGTTGCCCGTTCTGTATCAAGATGATTGGTTGATCGCGATCGATAAACCTGCGGGACTCCTGTCTGTTCCAGGGCGATATAGCGATCGCCAAGATAGTGTGCTCAGTCGCTTGCGCCATTGGCTACCGGATGGTAATGCGCTGATTACGGTGCATCGTTTGGATCAGGAGACATCGGGTATTCTATTGCTAGCTCGCGATCAAAACACCGCTCGTGATCTGGGGCAGCAGTTTCAACAACGGCAAGTTCACAAAGTTTATGAAGCTATCCTGGCAGGCTTAATCATTCCCAATCAGGGGGTAATTGACCTACCGTTATGGGCCGACCCAGATGATCGTCCTCGCCAAAAAGTGAATTGGCAACGGGGTAAACCGAGCAAAACCCGCTTTCGGGTAATTGACCGAACCCAGTATTTCACCTGTGTAGAGTTCATTCCTATTACAGGACGAACGCATCAGTTGAGAGTTCACGCTGCCCATTCAGAGGGTCTTGCAGTACCTATCTTGGGCGATCGGTTTTATGGCTGTCATGCAGTTGTTAACCGGTTATACCTTCATGCTCAAGCAATGAGTTTTGAGCATCCTCAACTTAGACAAACACTATTCCTAAAAACAGACAGTTTTTTTTCAAAAATTGCGTTGAATTCTTTACTCGCTGATCAAGCAGTCAATCAACTATAAGTCCCGTGCTCCATCGCCCTTTTCATCACTCAGCGAAGAATTAGAAAACCTTGATTTAGGCTCAACTCGCTCCGGCGGATGAGTTCTTTGATCTAAGCTTATTCCATCTATTGTCTCCAACTCAGGATACATTTCTGGTTCCAACTCATCCCATTCTGCTGAAAATTCAATTTTGGGATCAGGCACTGGTAGCGACTGAGGATTTACAAAACCTGTTGCAGGTTTACTTTGCACAGTCGAGAGTTGTACTGGAGGAAAGTGAGTGATCTCTGGGTTTGGGCGATCGCTCTTTGCCTGCTGCTCGACCGATGCCTGCTGCTCGACCGATGCCTGCTGCCTAACTGATGCTTGCTCAACCGATGCTTGAGAAGTTGGAGTGTCTGATGAAAATTCCTGTGGTTTTAGGGTTGTACTAATCAGTGCTTCGATCCAACCTTGCAGAGTTTTGGCAAGATGAGCGGCTTGCTCTGGAATCTGATCTAAAAAGACGGAGAAGTAGATCCGCCAAGACCCATCTTCAAAACTGTTGCGGATCTGCGTCACTTTGTACTGAATCGCCTCTTGGAGAGAATTGGCTGTGCCGGGCAAAGTTCGCTGCTCCACGGGAGTTTGGGCAAAGCGCAGACTCAAGGTTTGCCAACCCAGCCAACCCAAAAGGGCAACGCTGGACATTTGCCCCAACAGAAGTCCGCCTGTGATCCGCTCTGCACAAACCCAGAGGACTAGCCCATAGAAAAGCCCCACACCACTCCAGAGCAAGTCATACTTTCGGTAAACTTCTGGAAAGAAAAAGGCAGACATGTATAAACTGAAACTGCTGAAGCCAACTGCTAGCGCCAGAAGGTAGGCGAGCATGGTATTTCTCCTTGAAATGCTGAAGACAGCATATCCTCATTCTGATCGAGATGGGTTTTGTTAAACAGTCTGGAAGGCTTGAGCTAGCGCGTTGTTAAGGAATTTTTCAGGGGAAGATCCTCGTTTCTAAGTATCCCTCCAGCGGGGCTAAGAAGCAGGGCTAAGAAAGAACTAAGCGTTTACGAAGAGACGCTACGCGGCGTTGGGCTATTTTGCTTTGAGGATTGATTCTGAGAGAGTGCTCATATGCTTCTAGGGCTTGAGTTGTTAGCTGCTTCTTTTCGTAGGCAAAGCCAAGATTGTTCAGGGCAGTTGAGTACTCAGGAAACTGCTCTAAGGCTTCTTTGTACTGCTTAATCGCCAGATCAAACTGCGCTTGAGCGGCATGGGCAAACCCTAATGCATTGTAGATGAGTGCAGTCGGTTCACCCACCTGCAAATCTTTTGCCTTCAGGGCTTTTTGAAATTGGGCGATCGCTTGACTATAGATGCGCTTATCCAGTAGCAAACTACCCAGTTCATAGTGTTCTTGAGCAGTTCCTTTGCCCTGGGCTAATTTATTTTGCAGTTTAGCTAAGGTCATTTCAGTGCGGCGGGTTTTAAGAATCTGCCGAATCAGAAACCAGCTTGCCCCCGCTAGTAAAACGACTAGAACGCTCAGATAGATGATGGGAAGCAGACGATCGTCCATAACCTTTTGTGCAAAACCTTTTGTGTAAAGCAGAGAAATCCAGTCAAATTTTAAGCAATTCTTACAGCCTACAACAGAACTGTAATCTCTAGAGGTTGGAGTTGAAAGAGCCACGTGAGTTGAGAGAGCCATCAGCAATTCATGCCTTCCTCCATGAATTTTCTGTAAATTGGTGGCGATCGCTGAGGTTTTCGGCTGATCAGTAGTGATAAGACTTGAAAGGATCGAAAGAGCAGGAGTTCCAGCACAGTTGTTCCTGCAAGTCAATTGGGAGGTCGCGCTTTGCCCATGCCACGCCAACGCTTTACACACTTACTGAAGGCAAATTTACTGAAGGCAAACTTACTGAAGGCAAATTTACTGAAACCGATCGCCTTGCCCACCGCTCAACCCATCTTGGGGCTGACGTTGTTTAGTGCAGTTGCCATCAGCGCCTATCCTGCCTTTAGCAATCCAGCCCCCACTTTTGGCGATCCACAATCCGTGACCTCTGGTTCGGTAGCATCTCGTTCAGGCATTGCGGATCTACCCCCAACGAACTTATCCCCCAATTTATCTTCGCCTATTGCCCAGGTGCCCAGCACCCCTCGAATCAATCCGCCTCGCTCAGCGGTCTATGCTCAGCCTGAAGCCCCGTATACTCTAGGGTCGGGCGATCGCATCCGGATTGATATCTTCCAAGTGCCTCAGTACAGTGGCGAAACAGATGTTTTGATCGACGGAACCCTAAATTTACCCCTAGCGGGTAAGATTGCGGTTGGTGGGATGACGCTGGAACAAGCCACCGCTCAGGTTTCCGCAGCCTATAGCCAATACTTACGACGGCCTCTGGTGACGATGAGTCTCTTGGTGCGGCGTCCGTTAGAAATTGGCATTGCTGGAGAAGTGAACCGTCCAGGTTCTTACACGGTTACCCAAACCAACGCCTCGCAATTTCCTACCCTGACAGAGTTAATCAAAACAGCCGGTGGCATGACTCGGATTGCGGATGTCCGCAACATCCAGGTCCGCCGCCCTCAGTTGTCTGGCATTGAGCAGGTGATTAATATTGACCTGTGGCAGTTAATTCAAACAGGCGACTTACGCGCTGATTTGGCTCTACGCGATGGCGATACCATCTTCATTCCTGCTACCACCGTCAATTTAGCAGAGGCTCCCATTCTGGCAGCCGCTAGTTTTGCAGGGGATGCGGATAAACCGATCAATATTGCGATCGTGGGCGAAGTTTTTAGACCTGGAACTTACTCTGTAACGGGTTCAACCGCTATTACTGCTCAAGCTGGAACCGTTGGGCAAGTTAATGGTGGCATTACACTACCTACTGTGACTCGGGCCATCCAAGTTGCAGGGGGGATTAAGCCCCTGGCAGATATCCGACGAGTGGAAGTACGCCGCCTCACCAGAGCGGGGACTGAGCAGGTTTTTGCCGTGAATCTCTGGGATCTGCTGCAAGCCGGGGATTTGCGACAAGATGCCATTTTGCAAGAAGGCGATACAGTGGTGATTCCCACAGCAACAAGTCCCTCGGCTGCGGAATCGGCTCAAATTGCAACCGCTAGTTTCTCGCCAGCCCAGATCCGCGTCAATGTCGTGGGTGAGGTGACCACGCCAGGGGTCGTGCAAGTGCCACCCAATACGCCACTCAACCAGGCAATTCTGGCGGCCGGTGGTTTTAATAACCGTGCCCGTCGGGGTTCCATTGAGTTGATTCGCCTCAACCCCGATGGCACAGTTGTGAAACAAAAAATTGATATCGACTTTGCTCAAGGGATTAACGAAACTAATAATCCGGCGATGCGAAACGATGATGTTGTGATTGTGCGACGCTCTGGCATAGCCAGTGTGGGTGATGCGCTAGGGAACCTGTTGACGCCATTGAATAGCGTTTTCTCTATTCTTCAGGCTCCTTTCCGATTCATTGATATTTTCGGAAACGACTAGTCAGCCAGGCACAAGTTTGGCTACCGGAGTGTGGGCATCTACCCGTACGGGCAAGATGCTCACACTGACAACCCTATCAAAACAACCCAATCCACCCAAACCCAATCAGATTTGCGGCTTAGCTAGATTAACTTCACCTGACCACTGGTTGCCAGCACCCTAGCGCTGACGCCAAACACCCGCAACAGCCCTTCAGAATCGGCATGGCTATAGTCACCGACACCTTCCATAGAAGCATTTTCTTCGGAGTAGAGAGAATGGGGAGCTTGGTCGGCAGAAACAAAAGAAATAGTGCCTTTGTAAAGAGAGACGGCGATCGCTCCCGTTGCAAGTTCTACAGTGCGCTCGATCGCTTGTAGCGCCATTTGGGTGGCCAAGTCGTACCAGTATCCTTGATAGATTTGTTTGGCAATCAACAGCGAAAGCTGATCGTAAAACTCACGGGCCCGGCGATCGAGGATCAACTGGAGCAGGTAGGCGTAGCAAGTGCCCAAAATTTCTACCCCTGGACTTTCGTAGACCCCCCGCGACTTGATTCCCACAAATCGATTTTCTACTAAGTGAGTGCCAATGCCGATGCCGTGGATGCCGCCAATAGCATTGGCTTGGAGAAGTGCCTCTACCAGACTAACGGGCTGACCATTGATAGCCACAGGACGTCCCTGCTCAAAGGTAACGGTAAACGCTTCAGGTTCGTTGGGTGCATCGGTGGGATAACAGCCCATGATCGGTTTCACAAAGTGAGCGGGGGTGGTCAGGGCTTCTAACATGCCCGATTCGTGCGTTAAGCCCAGTAAGTTGGCATCGGTGGAATAGGGCTTGTCTTTGGAAGCTGTAATTGATAGCCCTTTTTCCTCGCAAAAGTCAATCATTTCGCTGCGACCTGGAAACCGAGCCAAAAATGCTTCATCTCGCCAAGGGGCGTACACGTCAAATTCGGGCGCTAGCATATTCGTAATCAATTGGAAGCGTACCTGATCATTGCCGCGTCCGGTGGCTCCGTGGCTGAAGATCGTTAGTCCGCGCTGCTGCATCGCCTGAATCATGGCTTTTGCCAAAACACAGCGGGCAATTCCTGTGGTGTTCCAATAGCGGCCCTCATAACAAGCTTGGGCGTGAATCACCTGTAATCCAATTTCGGCGATCGCTTCTCGGCAAGGGAGCAGCACAAAATCTATTGCGCCTGCTTGCATCATCCGCTGTTGAATAGCCTCAGTATCGTCTTCATCGGGCTGTCCCAAATCGGCCGTAAAGCAAACGACTTGTACTCCTTGATCCGCTAGCCAGCGGGTGATAGTACAGCTATCTAAACCGCCCGAACCGGCGAAGGCGATCGTCTTTCCTTGTAAATCTTGTGCTTTCATTCCGGGGACTCCTCTGTGCGGACGCAGCCTAGCATCGTAAACGGTTGAGCGATCGCGGTTGAGCAGTTGCTCGGTTAAACGATTCAGTCAAACGCTCAGCCAAAGCTTTCATTATCTAGCGAAATCTTGACAAAATCCTGTCTGAATTCGCACAGATTTGGGAATCATCCGCTACAAAGCCAAGAATTATACGAACGTTTTTAGCGCCGACGAACTTTACTGACCATCTTGCGGGAGAATCGGAGATTCAGGTCTTCTTGCTCTGCCCAATTTTGTAGAATCCGAAAAAAGCTTGACGATCTGCGGCTTGCAAAACAGCCGTTTGGTCAGCCGTTCAATCACATAAGGATAGCCATTGCCAATAATCACCTCTCCCCGCACCCAATCGATCACCTTGTCCTGTAAGCCTTCCTCATACATCCACAGCGGCATCTCCAGACGGGCAGGATAGTTTTCTCGCGTGGTTTTTAAATAGGTGAAGGCAATCTGGCGGCGATGCTCTCGATAGTCTTCTAAAATGCCCGATCGCTCACAGAGAAACAGCGGTGTGCGATCGCCCCATTCCATATATTTGTTCAGCAATTGCGCGTCGTGGATGGACTGTGCTTCGGGCAAGTCAAACAGCTTTTGCAGCATCACCTTCAAATCTTGGGCATAGGACGTGTCAATGTAAGCCACCAAAGGCACATGGTAGTCTTGGCTGGCGCGCAATAGCTCCAGAAGACAAGCCACATAAAGTTGGCGGCTCGGCAGTTCAAAAGCTTCCGCAAAAGTTGCGATCAAGGAACCATCGAGAAACACCAGGCAATCTTGGGCATGGGCATGGGTTGCCATATAGTCGATCAAGCGCTCGGTTTCCATCTGAAAACGACGCATATTGACTTTGCGATCGACAGGTTGGGCAGTATTGTCTGCTTGCAAGTCGGCAGGGGTCATCACATCCAGGGCGATATCTTTTTCATACTCGCCCGTCGGCAAATGAGGATTCTCAAACCAACCAATTTGCACCAGCGCCACTGGAATGGACAAATCTTTGCCAGGGTAAATTTGGGAACCATCGACGGCAAATGTCTTGACTCCTGTGAGGCGATCGCGCACCCAGGCAGCACTCTGCTCGCGGTTCTGCCAAACCAGGTTGCTAGAAATTACCCCCCAATGGGCATTGTCCAGTGCCTCTAGAAGCCTTGCGCCCACATCAGCCACATGAGTTTCCAGGAGTTCTTGAACCTCGTCTTCTCCAGCAGCGCAGAGTTTTTTCAGGTACGACTGATATTCTTGAAGCTGCTGCCAGGCTTCTTGGGTAAAGGCAGTGAAGTCTTCGCGTTTTGGCAGTGAGCAGGTCATGAATCTGGGACGGCTTCAGCGGCATAGACTGAGGGTAACTGAAAGGAGGGTAACTAACCAGAGTGAATGAGTAAAAAAGTGAGCGAGTAAAAAAGTGAGCGAGTAAAAAGTGAGTGAGTAGAAGGGTGACTGAAACTGAGATTTTGAACCATCAGGAATTCTTCTCTTGAGATGGGGGTTATCTCTACCCCTAGCTTATGACAGAGCCTCCATCTTACAGAGTCTCTATCTTACAGAGTCTCTATCTTACAGAGTCTCTATCTTACAGAGTCTCTATCCGACCTGGAGTGAACGCCTTGAAAGCACTGAATCGTAGTTGAAGACACCCCGCTAAGATCCGATGGTTTTCTCGGTAAGATCGCGGTGTTTTGATACCCATTGCTTGAAAATACCGATTAATACTGATTCTCCTAATGAATTATTAAATAAAAATAAAGATATCTTAGATGAAGCAAGTATTAAGAGTCTAAGTAATTTAAGAAGTAATCCAAGTTTCTCCTCATATAACTAAAGGTATAAACTCCCCTCCCATGTCTACCGCCCTCATGAATATGCATAGCACTCTTACAGACCCGATCCCAGAAATTGCCAAACTTGCCCAGTCTAAAGGTTGCACTTTAAGAGCGATCGCTACCGAAGAATCACTCCTCTATTGGGTAGAGAATCATTACTTCATTGGGAAACCCTACGTCTGCCTAGCCGAATTAACTCAATTTATTCAACGGTTACCGCTCGCTACATAGCGTGTTTTTTTGCTTTCAGCACCATCAGCGCTGCTAGACCTGATAAGTTTTGGGTTTTCTCACTGCTATTCCCTCAACTGCAATTATTAAGGTCTGTTTCATTTGGGCGCTCCCTTGCACCCGGAACGGCAATTGGTAAAAAGTCCATGATAGGATGCGATTCGTGGCCTTGGCAGAATAGGAGAAAACCTTTGACATTACGGGTTGCTGTTGTTGGATCTGGTCCGGCAGGCTCTTCTGCCGCCGAGACTTTAGCAAAAGCTGGAATTGAAACTTATTTATTTGAACGCAAGCTAGATAACGCCAAACCTTGCGGCGGTGCGATTCCGCTCTGTATGGTCAGCGAGTTTGACTTGCCACCAGAAATCATCGATCGCCAGGTGCGGAAGATGAAAATGATCTCCCCCTCCAATGTTGAAGTCAATATTGGCCAGACGCTCAAAGGCGATGAGTATATTGGCATGTGCCGTCGAGAAGTGTTAGACAGCTTCTTGCGCGATCGGGCTGCCAAACTGGGTGCCAAGCTAATTAACGGCACGGTACACGGAATTGATTTGCCTGCCGGAAAAACCGATCCTTACACCATTCACTATGCTGATCACTCCAACGGTAGTTTGGAAGGAACTGCAAAACTGTTGCAAGTCGATCTGATTGTGGGTGCAGATGGGGCTAACTCACGAGTCGCCAAAGCGATCGATGCTGGAGATTACAACTACGCGATCGCGTTCCAAGAGCGCATCCGCCTGCCCGACGACAAGATGGCATACTATCAAGACTTGGCTGAGATGTATGTCGGTAACGATGTCTCTCCAGACTTTTATGCCTGGGTGTTCCCCAAATACGATCACGTTGCGGTGGGCACGGGTACTATGAAGGTCAATAAGTCAAAAATTAAAGATCTCCAAGCGGGAATTCGAGCACGGGCGGCTCGGAAGCTAGAAGGCGGCAAAATTATTCGGGTAGAAGCTCATCCTATTCCCGAACATCCTAGACCTCGCCGAGTGGTGGGTCGGGTGGCACTGGTGGGTGATGCCGCAGGCTATGTTACCAAGTCTTCTGGCGAAGGGATCTACTTTGCTGCGAAGTCTGGTCGCATGTGTGCCGAGGCGATCGTGGAGTTTTCTAACAAAGGACAAACTATCCCCACTGAAGCCGATCTAAAGGTCTATCTGAAGCGTTGGGATAAGGCCTATGGCATTACCTACAAGGTACTGGATTTGCTACAGACGGTGTTCTACCGCTCTGATGCGACCCGCGAAGCTTTCGTGGAAATGTGTGCCGATGTAGATGTCCAAAAACTCACCTTTGACAGCTATTTGTATAAGACTGTGGTGCCCTGCCAATCCGCTGGTACAACTCAAATCACAGCCAAGACCATTGGTAGCCTGCTGCGTGGCAATGCACTAGCTCCCTAAATTCTGCAATTAACTAGATTATTCAGAGCGTCAGTAGATCGCCAAGCGGTTGATCTACTGACGCTTTTCTCTTGTCTTTGCCCAGAGCACTCAACCATAAGATCGCATTGCCATTTACGCATCTTCTTCTCGCGAAATTTGCAATTGCACATACACCAATACCAGCGTTACTGCCAGCAAAATTGTAGTTGTCGCTGCTGCATAGCCAAAATCAAACTGGGCAAACGCCTGGTGATAAATATAAAACACCAGCAAATTTGTGGAATTGAGGGGACCACCACCTGTCATCACATATGGCTGCTCGAAACTGCGGAGCGTAAAAATGACAGTGGTAACAATCGCAAAGATCAAGGTAGGGCGCAATCCAGGTAGTGTGATATGCCAAAACTGCTGCCAATCACCATGCGCCATCTAGTTCGGCGGCTTCGTAGCGGCTGATGGGAATGGTTTGCAATCCTGCCAAAAATACAACCAAATTTAAAGCCAATTTGTTTCCAAAAGCTCAGCAAAATTAGGACTGGCATGGCCCAGGTGGGGCTACCGAGCCAGGCAATGGGCTGTATGCCGATGGTGCTTAATAAGCCATTTACAGGGCCATCGGTTTGAAATAGCCAGCGAAACCCTAAACCAGCGGCTACTAACGAAGTGATAGAGGGAAGGAAGTAGGCCATTCGGAGCACAGCCCGCAAAGCGATCGCCCGATTCAGCAGCACTGCTAACCCCAGGGGTACCACCAAACTAGGAATAACCGTGGCGATCGTGAAATATACTGTATTGCCCAAAACTTGCCAAAAGTCTGGATCTGTCAGCAGCCGCCGATAGTTGAGTAATCCAATCCAATGAATTCCGACACGGGTAAAACTGCCTGCCGTGAAGCTGAGGTAAACCAGGTAGGCGATCGGGTACAGAACAAAAATGCCTAACAAAATCAACGCAGGGGTGATCAACAGCCAGGCTGCTAGGGTTTCTTGGGCAGAGGAGGGGAGCGATCGGGGAGGCATTGTGATAGGGTAATTAGCTGCAACCTGTTTTCCTGTTCTCATGATCTCCGATGCTGCCTCAAAAAATCAAAAATTTGCGAACGCTAGCCTAGTTTCTCCCGATATTTCTGCTGATGGCTTGTTGTCAGCCTCCGTCTCTAGAGGCATTGCTCCCCTAAAACTGGGGATCATGGCATCGGGCAGTGGGAGTAATGTGGAAGCGATCGCCCAAGCTATTGCTCAGCAAGCGCTTCATGCCAAAATTCAGGTACTGGTTTATAACAAGCCAGAGGCCAAGGTGGTTGAACGTGCCGATCGGCTGGGCATCCCTAAAATACTGCTCAACCACCGCGAGTATGCTAGCCGTGAAGCGTTAGATCAGGCCATTATCGACACGATGCACCAGCATCAGGTGGAATGGGTGATTATGGCAGGCTGGATGCGCGTCGTCACCCAAGTTTTGATCAACGCCTTTCCCCAAAGAATTCTCAACATTCATCCCAGCCTGCTTCCCAGCTTTCCGGGTGCCCATGCCATTGAGCAGGCGATCGCGTAGCATACGAATACGCTCGTTATCCGCCGCCATTTCCTGCCTGCAATTCGAAACGCTTCACCCATGCCCACGATTTGATGCGTCGCGAGCGTGCCCGAACGGAAGCCGCGTTCATGGCCACCGCCGTGAATTTGCGCTTCCAAGCGAATACGCGGTTTCTTACGAACGAACAAAGCACCCATGCCCTTCGGGCCGTATGTCTTATGGGCGCTCATGCTCAAAAGATCAATTTTCAACTCAGCCAGGTTTATGGCCACTTTCCCCGTTGCCTGCGCGGCATCGACGTGAAAGATGATGCCTTTTTCACGAGTGATTTCGCCGATTTCTTTG
>JAAUOQ010000378.1 GCA_012034795.1 Leptolyngbyaceae cyanobacterium CRU_2_3 | reverse complement strand
GATGGCGTGCGGCGGGGTGCTACAGAAATTTGTATGCAGGGGGGCTTGAAGTCTGCAAGCAAAGCTGGAGGGGCAGTCTTTGCCGTTTTATGTAAGACTGGTGCGGACGATTAAAGATACTTTTCCAGACTTGCATCTTCATGCTTTCTCGCCGCAAGAGGTGCAGTTTATTGCTAGAGAAGATGGACTGAGCTATGCAGCCGTGATCATGGCTTTACAGGCAGCGGGGGTGGATTCTATGCCGGGTACGGCCGCAGAAGTTTTGGATGATGCGGTGCGGCGGGTGATCTGCCCTGAAAAATTAATACAGCAACCTGGCTAGAGATAGTGGGAACGGCTCATCAGTTGGGGATGCCTAGCACCAGCACTCTGATGTCAGGGCATATTGAAACGCCAGAGCAGCAAATGCGGCATTTGGGACTGCTGCGATCGCTCCAACAATCTTCTCTGAGCCGGAGTGAGACTGGTTTCAGCGAATTTTATCTTTGTTGCCTTTTGTCGGACAGGAGGCTCCTAAACCCTTGCGTCATCGCGTTGGGCGAGATCAGCCGATTCTGGCAGATGCCTTGTTATTAATGGCAGTTGCCCGGATTTTCTTGGGTAATTGGATTACCAACCATCAGCCAAGCTGGGTGAAGCTGGGTTTAGCAGGCGCGACGGAGTCTTTGACTTGGGGATGCAATGACATTGGCGGCACTTTGATGGAGGAACACATCACGACGATGGCAGGGGCGCTTGGTGGCACTTGCATGGAGGAGGAGACATTGCGATCGGCCATTCATTCTCTGGGCAGACCCGCCCAGCAGCGGCATACGTTGTATGACTGGGTAGAAGAGCGGTTGGATGAAAGAACAGTGAGGTAGGTTTGCCCAATTTGAGCGATCGCCTTAAAAATTCTGAGAACCAGTGCATTTGGAGATATAGGAGAAACCAACAGATCTATAGCACTACCGATGACGAGAGCGTGGGTGCTATGCGGGTGGTAGAAGCTTGGGAGCTATGCCCGTAACTAATGGAGATCAAGGACAGAGACGACGATCGCTCTTCTCCACATTGGCATTGGTTTGTAGATAATTTTGTAGGCGATCGCAACTCGCCTGAAGCAAGGGTCTTCGGTTCAAGCTCCAATGCTGAATGCCAATGGTTTCGCTAGCACTCAATAGGCTGGTGCCGTCGGGAGTAAAGCTGAGGCTCAGAATCGGGTCGGGCTGGCCCATCAGCGACTTAATCAAAACACCCGTTTGGGGATTCCACAACTTCAGGGCACGGTCGGCTCCTCCAGAGGCAAGCACTTTGCCATTGGGGCTAAAGGTGAGGCTGGTGACGCCGTCTTGATGTCCGGTGAGCGTGCGGAGCAAGCTGCCATTGTTGACACGCCAAAGCTTGATCGTGTTATCCCAACTCGCACTGGCTAGAAAATTGCCATCGGGGCTAAAGCTAATTGCAGCGATCGCCAATTGATGTCCAGTTAGGGTTCTTACCAGGGTGCCATCAGGACGCCAAAGTTTAATGGTGTTGCTGTAGCCACCCGTGGCCAACAGTGCTCCATCGGGGCTAAACACCAGGCTGCTGACACTATCGGGGGCAATGCCAATCGTCTGGAGCAAGCGGCCATCGGCTGGGTCCCAAAGTCGGATGGTTTGATCATCGCTGCCGGAAACCAGGCGATCGCCGCTTGGGCTAAAACTCAGGCTGGTAATTCTGGCTTGGTGTCCATTCAGCGCTCGGATCGGCTTGCCAGTCAGCGGGTTCCAAATTTTGATAGTCTGATCATCACTGCCAGAGACCAGCAGTTTGCCATCGGGACTGTAGCTAAGGGCTGAAATAGGGACTGCATGGCTCTCCAGTGTTTTGAGCAGGGTCATGGATGGGGCACGATTCCAGATCCTGACTTTGCCATCCCATCCTGCCGTTGCAAAGCTGCGGTTATCAGGGTTGACACTTAAGACATAAGCACTTTCTACAGGCGGATGCAGCAATGGGATATCCCAGGAGCGCAGGGTTTTGTCGATGCTGCCAGAATACACCCTATCCCCTTGAGAACTGAAGCGCCCACTCAGCACATCGCCGCCATGCCCTTTCAGGGTTTCAATCAAAGAGCGATCGCTGATCCGCCAGAGCTTTAGTGTGGCATCGGCGCTGGCAGACAACAGCAGTTGCCCATTGGGGCTAAAGCGAATGCTGTTCACCTCAGCCCGATGTCCAACTAGGGTTTGGGTGGAACCCTTGCTCAAATTCCAGAGCGTTAGTGGGACATCGCCATCGGGCACTGCGGGGCTACCCGATGCCGCCAAAGCCGTACCGTCTGGGCTAAAGGCGATCGTTTTAATGGGCGCAGGACGAGTCAGCGTCTGGATCAGTTGAGCATTGACAATGTTCCAAAGTTTGACGGTTTTGTCTTCGCTGGCAGAGGCTAAAGTCCGCCCGTTTGGACTAAAGACAATGCTGTTGACCCAGCCTTGATGCCCCGTTAAAGTTCTTAGCAGATTACCCGTACTAACATTCCAGAGTTTGACGGTGCGATCGCGTCCTCCAGCCGCCAAAAACAGCCCATTGGGACTAAAGGCCACGCTGGTGAGGTAGGTGGGCACAGTTAATGCCAGTTGGGCTTTGCCATCGGCCACATTCCACACCGTCACCACAGACGTTTCACCCTTGGCATCCACACTGACGGTGGCCAAACTCTGCCCATTTGGGCTGAATTCTAGCGCTCGAACCCGCCCTGGTGTGTCCCAGGCTTTGTCCAATCCTCCGTCTGTTCTCCAAACCCTGACTGTGGCATCATCACTGCCCGAAGCAATCCTTTGCCCATCGGGGCTAACGCTGAGTCCGTTGATCTGTTCACTATGCCCCTCAAAGCGGTTGCGTTCTTGGGTTTCTTCAACGCTTTGTTGGAGCGTGGCGATCGTTTGCATCCGCACTTCAGTGGCGGCGCTACCATCCACACCCAGCCAAAATACCTGCTGAAGCTGGCGGCTGGCTCGAATAGCTGTAGTCAAGGCTTCCAGCGATCGCTCAGCTAATAGCTGCGATTCTGACAGGGCATTCAGGGCGCGAATTTCATTTACAATGGCTTGTTGACGTTGCAGAAAAGCGAAGCCGCCTAACCCTGCTGCTGTGATGCCCAGCCCGCTAATGAGGGCAACTGCGCCGCGCGCCCGGTGCAACCGACGCTTCATTTGGCGCTGTTCTTGCTCTCGCTCGTATAATCCGGCTTCAATGAACTGCTGCACATCCTGCGAGAGTTCGTTGGTGTACTTAATATAGATTTCTTCAGCCGCATCTAACCGCACACCCCGCAGTAAAAATTCAGGCTGTTGTCCGCTTTGCTGCCATTGGTTTGCGGCCAGTTCCACTTGGCGCTGCGATCGCAATCTCGCGCGATTTTCGTCCAGCCACCAGCGCAACGTAGACCAATGACGAATCAGAATTTCATGTGCCACTTCAATGGTGACTACAGGTGGGCTAGGCAAAGGAGGGGCAGAAAATTGGGCCGGTGAGGGGGCTGTTTGGGACTAAGGGGATCTGCCGTAGAACGGGCGGAGGGCGTCAGGATAGTTTGATCCAGTCCCGTGTCCGGTGAATCTGTGGCCACAACGACTAGCTTTGCTGCCGTTAAACTCTGTAGGGTGCGATCGACCAGAACTGCTGAATATTTTTTGACTACTAAATCAGATTTCAGAATTCGGCGGCGGGTATCTTCTGTGCCTTCGCCCAGTTGTGTCAGCGATAGGAAAATCCAGCGGGCACAATCTTGGGCTTCTGGGCTAAGGCTGTCATAAACAGCTTGAGCTTTGCGTTCTAGCGCTCCTTTCAATCCACCAATTTTCTGTTGATAGACCTGGAGTGTCAGTTCTCCAGGCTGGCGATTCTCCCACAGTTGCTCTAAGACAAATTCCAGCAGGGCAAATCGCCAGCGCTGTGGCTGAGTTCTTGGAGCAAGACATCCACCAGTTCTGGCTGGACGGCTAACCCCACCTTTTCGGCAGGGCGCAGGATCGCTTGACGATAGTCCGCTTCGTGGAGAACCGGCGGTACCAAAACACTCGATCGCTGGAGATAGTCTGCTAATCTGGCATTTTCCAGACAGGCAGACATGAAATCGGTTCGTAGGGTGAGAACCAGTTTAAAGCGATCGTCTGCATACTGCAACCCACCCAGAATCAACTCCAAAAACCGCTGCCGATCTTCAGCAGGCGACAGCGTAAACAGTTCCTCAAACTGATCCACCACCAGCATCACAATCGGTTCAGGGCAAGCGCGCAGCCAGTGTACAAACCCTTCTACACCTTGATAGAGCAACCCTTCAAGCTGAAGCTGTTGGTATTTGCGATCGGCTTCGGTGTTACCATCTACCAAGCTTTGCACCAATGCCTCTAAAGGACGCGCCCCAGGGCGAAGGCTACGAATCCACCATTGATCCGCTATCTGGAACTTGTTTACCCTGGCGCAGTTGCGCCATCACTCCTGCCTGAACAATTGAAGATTTGCCGCTTCCCGATGCCCCCACCACAGCCAAAAAGGGTCGCTGGCT
>JAAUOQ010000377.1 GCA_012034795.1 Leptolyngbyaceae cyanobacterium CRU_2_3 | reverse complement strand
AAAGTCAGACCAATTTCGTCATCCTCTAGACTTGCAGGCAACCCAAAGCTTACGTCAACTGCCAGGATTGGATGTACTGGTGCGATCGCTCCTGGGTCCTTTGGCAGAGCAAGTCTTCTATGTCGAAAATATTGCTTCCAGCATCTTGGTGGGTGAGCAGCAGTTGCCTCAGTTGCACAAGCTGTTGTTAGAAGCTTGCCACATCTTGGATCTAGACCCGCCACAGCTCTATATTCGCCAAAACCCTTCCCCCAATGCCTACACTTTTGCCATGCGAGGCAAGCAGCCCTTTATTGTGATGCACACCTCTCTAGTGGAACTGCTGACTCCAGCGGAAATTCAGGCGGTGATTGCTCATGAGTTAGGACATTTGAAGTGTGAACATAGTGTTTATCTGACGCTAGCAAATCTGATGGTGTTGGCTGCGGGTCAGTTGTTGCCCTTGGGTGGATTACTAACCCAGAGCCTTCAAACGCAAATCTTGCAGTGGGTACGCTGTGCTGAGTTTACCTGCGATCGGGCTGCCCTGCTCGTTGCTCAAGATTCTAGAGTTGTGGCTTCGGTATTGATGAAGCTAACGGGTGGTTCTCCTGGGTTGGCATCTCAGCTTAACCTAGATGCGTTCTTAGATCAGGCCCGTTCCTATGAAGCGATCGGCTCGGATGACTTGAGCAAAATGTTGAAGCAGGTACAGACAGAGCAGTTGACTCACCCAGTTCCAGTACTGCGGGCCTTGGAGATCGATCGGTGGGCCAGCAGTAAAGATTATCAATCTTTGCTACAACGACGACTTATGAGTTACAATGAGGAGACGAAATCCAAGGGCGGATGGCGGAATTGGTAGACGCACCACACTCAAAATGTGGCGCCGAGAGGCGTGAGAGTTCGAGTCTCTCCCCGCCCATTAGCTGACCATTACTCAAGTTGGAAGCTCAGGAGACCAACGTGTTTAGAAAAACATCGTTATGGGGCGATTGTCTGACCTGCTGAAATCTCCATAGTCATGCTTTTAGATTTGAAGAGGGAGCAGGGGGGAAACCTCGGCTCCTTATTTGATAATTTATGAACGCTCTTAAACCTATTTACCAACCCTTGATTCCTTATAGAGGTGTAACAGAGAGGAGGCAGCTTCTCTCTCCGAGTCTACTTTCTCTCTCCGTATTCTGCCGGATTAACGAGTTTACGGGAAAGGGAGTGTTAAGGAGCAAGTCGCATTAATCCATACTTTTGAGGAAAGTCCCTGTTGAACCTGAAGCGTTCTCACTGAAGGTTGCCCACTCGATTGGTTCATAAGATTGGCTGGAGATGTAGGTTCGCTCTGCCATTTCCGACATATAGCCGACGTAGTGGCTCATCAAAAAGTAGACAGCCATCATCGCTGCTGCTGTAGAAGAGACGAGCAAGCCTGCCAGCATTAAAGAAAATTCGCGACGCTGAACCGCTTCCTGCATAAGATACAGTGCCAGCGCAATCAAACCTATAACTATGACTAGGATAACGATCATTTCTTAAATAGGTTTATAAAATGCAACATTTACATATGTTAACAAACTCTCAGGCAATTGTCTTCATAATTCACCCTACCTGAGTTTGCTTTGGGACGGGTGAACCCCTTGCCAGTTGTAAACTTAAGCTTATGGATTCTCAGAGACGGTTAGAAACTTAATATAGCGTTCATTTTAACGTTAGCTGTTAAAAGTACATAATTTCTGCTAAATGAGTTGATTTTATTGAAACTTGTCTTATCAACTCAACTTGATGAACAGTAATGAAGTCCTTAAAAAATCAATCAAGCCCACTTAGGTGAGCTTGATTGACTTGGGAAATTAACGAGTCGAAGTTTACTTTAACTAATCTCAACAGAGCGAAAACCATCCATTTGCAATCTATGGCAATCCCAAATGATTTGTGAGCAGGGAGTGGAGGGGCAGTGATCCTTCTTGGGAACCCACCGTGTATACACAAGTTATCAACAGTTCCAGCGGTTTACCCTCACCCCCTAGCCCTCTCTCCCAGGTAGCCTTGGGGACAGAGTCCCCAAACCCCTCTTGGGTTTTCTCAGGACGGATTTGGGATTGCTAGGGTGCAATAAAGCACAAGTTTGGTTCCCATAGTGTGGGCATCTTGATCCGCGTGGTAGTGCAACTAGAGTTAGCTCAGAATCAAAGAAGGTTGATCGGCGAGATGGGAGAAACTGCCTACTAGGCGGGACGATTGTGAACTGCCAATTAGCGTTGCTAGTGCAGAAACGACCTGAGCAATCGCGCTTTCACTCAGTCCTGGATACATCGGCAGAGATAAAATTTCTTGACTCAAAGCTTCAGCATGGGGGAAACTGCCTATTTCATATCCCAAGTGCTGAAACGCAGGTTGAAGGTGGCAGGGAATGGGGTAGTGGATGCCCGTTTGAATTCCTAAATTGGATAGGCTTGTTTGTAGTTCTGAGCGATCGCTCAAGCAATCTTCGGTAGTCCGAATCACATAAAGATGATAGACATGTCCACTACCACTCTGGTTAGCTATAGGTACAATGCCATAGTCTGCTAGAGGCTCAAGTAAACGGTCATAGAGTTGAGCAATGCGGTAGCGATCGTCATTCCACCCAGATAGATGAGGCAGTTTTGTTTTTAAGACTGCGGCTTGCAGAGTATCCAGGCGGCTGTTTGTGCCGTAATCGGTATGGAAGTATTTACGGGTTGCACCATAGTTACGTAACGATCTTAAGGTTTCTGCTACAATTTCTTCTTGCGTGACTACCATGCCACCATCCCCAAAGGCTCCTAAGTTCTTACTGGGATAGAAACTGAAGGCAGCGGCAATACCTACCGAGCCAGCACGATATCCTTCGCGTTCTGCCAGATGCGCTTGAGCGGCGTCTTCAAAAATTAGCAAATCGTAAGTACTAGCGAGGTTGAGCAAGTGACGCGGCGAAACCATCTGACCATAAAGATGAACCGGAATAATGGCACGAGTATGGGCTGTAATTGCCTTTTCTGCGGCATTGAGATCAATTAGCGCCGTCTGAGGATCGCAATCTACAAAAACCGGAATTGCGCCCGATCGCAATACTCCAATGAGAGTCGCAACGAAGGTGTTAGCAGGCAAGATGACCTCATCGCCTAAGCCGATGCCGCAGGCTTGTAAACCCAGCGCGATCGCATCTGTTCCGGATGCCACACCTACCCCATAAGCAGTGCCACAGGCTTGAGTAAATGCCCGCTCAAATTCTCCAAGTGCTTGTCCTAGAACATAATCACCACGTTGCATCACCTCCTGAATTGCCTGCTCCAACTGGGCTTGAATAGGCTGATGCTGAAAGCTAAAATCGACAAATGGAATAGTTAACGTAGAATGACTCATGACTGAGAAGAGTTGACGAACAAGGGTTATAAAAAGATGGGAAGATGGGGAAGCGTTATCTAAAACAAACTGTCTCAGACAGCCCGGCTCAAGCAAATGTTAGGAATAACTAAGATGAGCTTTAGTATCAGAACTACTCATTTTGCAGTACCGAAGCAATACTGCGAAATGATGCTACTACCCAATCAGGATGAAGAATCAATCTTCGAAAAACTAAGACTCTGACATTGAAGAAGAAAAGGGGGTATGCGTCTTAAAATCTAATTGCAGGGGGTGATTTCTTTAGTTATGGCTGACAGGTTGTAATTTTTAACACTGGCTGACAGTAAAGACTCCGTAAAGTAGCTAACTTTTGTCTGAACCTCTTCAGTTACCGACCCTGCAACTCTACTTCCAGCTTATTAACGTCCTCAATGAGGAAAATGCTGATCTGCCCCGTGTAAGCTTCGCCACTCAGTGTTTGTACGGTTTCGGTGAGATAGGCAAAGCGTCCGCCCTGGCGAATTTCCCCTTGAATAGATCCTCGCAAGGGGGCTGCCTGGTTTTGGGCTTCGCTCAGCATCTGAGGTGTGGGATACTGATAAACCACCTGGGCTTGTTGATAGTCCTGGTAAATGTCGTCTCCGTAAATTACGCGGAGAGAGTCTTCTAGCCGGTCACGGCTGACTCCGTTTGTGGTATCGAATAGGGAAATTCTCTCAGTACGGATGATGCTGCTGCTCAGGTTATTGGCAGCCCGACCTGGTGATGTTGTGAGTGCTTCAAAGGTGAAACGTCGGGCAGGGGTGTCACTTTTACGGACCAGCAAGGTTTCACCACTCTCAGGTTGCAAAGTCGGATGAGTTTGAATCCAGCCTGCTACTTCTTCCACACTTTGACCTGGCAACGCGAGAGCAGGGTGATGGATCAGTGCGCTGAACAGTCCGAATGGGGACAGCAGCCCCAAAACCATGACAAGCCGCCTCAAAGACAGACTTGAGCACTCAGCGCTTTTACTCATCTCAGCTTTCCCTTGGCGCGATCGCCCCACAAGATACCATTTCAGTTAAGAAAAATCATAAACGTAAACTCGAATCTTGGAACGCGGCTATGAATTTTTAACTCCTGTAATTTTTGACTTTGCAGACTCAGTAGATCGCAAATGGGGTTTTGGGCGCGCGACGCGCGCCCAAACCCAAAGTCGATTT
>JAAUOQ010000025.1 GCA_012034795.1 Leptolyngbyaceae cyanobacterium CRU_2_3 | reverse complement strand
AACTGCGTCAGAAGTCGCCGAGATAGGGAATACTAGCTGCTAGGGTGCGAAGGCCATAGATCAAGGTCATAGATCAAAGACTCTGCCATTTTGCCCCTGAGAGAACCCCAAACTTAACGGAAATTGAGGAAGGTTTGAGCATGGCGCTAGAAAAACTTCAGCCGGCGAATCCAAAAGATGTCAGCGTCTATTCTCCCTATTATCAGGGACGCAAGCGCAGCGCTCTGCCATTGGCCATTAGCCTTTATCAGATGGGCAACCTGGAAGGGATACGTAAGATAGAGGGGGGCGAAAGTATTCCCTTTGTGGCTAGTTGGAACGTCTCGACCCTTCCCTCAGAACTGACGCGCTGCCGCTTGCAATTTGATGGCAACGCTGATCTAAGCTATGAGCTGATGTTGCCCAACTTTGAGTTTGTTGATTTTTTGATTGAAGTGCTTTTTGGTTTCAAAAGAAGTCGTATGGCAGATTTTTTCTCAGGCTTTCTATCGCAAACTGCTACGGCTAGATGACTAGATCAGGCAAGTAAACGACTTGAGCCAACCCCGACTTAGCCAACCCTGTGCTATTTAGTCAGCATGGTATGGACACCATCCCAGGGTTCTAAGGGGGGATTCTTAAAGTAGTCATCGGCCCGAGCGAGATGAACGGCGATCGCTGCATCACCGGCTTTAATGTGTTGCGCTCTTTGAAAGTGACCAATCGCTCGCTCAAAGTCCCTGGCCGTATAAGCATCTCGTCCTGCCTGATAGAGGTCGAGAAACTCCAGAGTGGTTGAATCTAGCGAAGTTTGGCGATCGCCAAGCAGTTCGTAAATACGAATAGGTTGGGTTTTGCCTTTAACGCGGATGCGGTCAAGCTCGCGTACCCAAATTTTGTCTCGACACAGTTCATAAGTGAACTCACTGAGAATGACATCGCAGCCGTATTGTTTAGTAATCCCTTCTAGCCTGGAGCTAACATCGACACCATCGCCAATCACGGTATAGTCCATCCGTCGCTGGGAACCAATGTTGCCCGATACTACGGCTCCAGAACTCAGCCCAATGCCAATGCGGATTGGGGGTTGAGAGGTTAATCGCCGCTTCTGGTTCAATTCTGCCAATCGCCGCCGCATATCCAATGCCGATTGAACCGCCATCCAGGCATGGTTTTCTAACGGTAGGGGTGCGCCAAACACCGCCATCAGCGCGTCACCAATGAATTTATCTAGCGTGCCTTCATAGTTAAAAACCGCTTCTACCATCGTCTCAAAGTAGTTGTTGAGCAGCGACACGACATGAGCGGCTTCCATCTTCTCGGTTAGCGATGTGTAGCTACGAATATCTGAGAACAAAATGGTGACCTCTTTGCGTTCGCCTTCCATCAAAGCATCATCACCGAGTGCCATAACTCGATCGGCTACACCAGGGGTCATATAGCGATACATGGCGGCCTTCATCCGTTTTTCTTGACTGATGTCTTCCAAGACCACCAAGCCTCCTCGGACACCGCCTTCGGGATTGGTGAGGGGATTGACAGTGAGATTGATACTGTGCTCGATTGGGCGAACTTGAGCACTGGGGACTACGAATGTCCGATCTTGTCTGAGGGATGCACAGCGATCGTTCCAGAGGATAGATTGTTCAGCGTGATGGCGATCGGGAATGGATAGGCTCAAGTTCTGGGTTGCTGGGTCTTCGTATATTCCAGTCGTCAAGCTTTGCTCAGGCACATAGTGTTTTGCGCCAACTTTTAGGCTGTCTTCCAGGCGCATTTGTAGATTGTCGATCGGCACCACTTCCCAAACGAGTCGATTGACCAGCTTTTCCGTCCAGACTTGTGCCTGCTGCTGCCCGTTACTACGCTGTAATGGACAGCCTAATAAACCCAAGGCTGCCTCATTGATGGTGACAATTCGACCCTGCATGTCGGTAGAAATCACTGCATCCGAGAGGCTTTGCAAAATATCCTTCTGATATTGCTTTTCTAGAAGCACCCGCTCAAACAGTTGGGCATTTTCTAAAGCAATACCCGCGTGAATATTGAAAGCTCGCATGAATTCTTCATCGGATGTGGTGAAACTGCCCTGCTTTTTGTTGATCAGTTGGGTAACGCCAATCAGGGTGCCCTCAGAGTTGTAGATCGGCATACAAAGGATTGTGCGTGTTTTGTAGCCTGTTTGCTGATCAACACTCGGATCCCAGCGAGGGTCTTCGTAGGCATTGGCAATATTGAGATTTTGTGCGGTAGATGCCACATAGCCAACGATACCGCGATTGTCAGGAATACGAATTTCTATCAGGGTAGAGCCATCTGCCGACGCTACCTTTGACCAGAGTTCGTGGCGATCGCGATCTAGCAAAAACAGTGTGCTGCGATCGGCTTGCATGAGGTTTTGAGCTTCGTCCATCACGGCTCGCAACGTCTTTTCCAAATCCAGACTTTGTCCCAAGCAAGCCGTTGCCTTGAGCAGGGCTGTCACGCCTCGCTGATTTCGGGCTGCGACATAGAAAGAATTACAACTTTCTAGAATGATTCCCATAGATGCGGCGAACTCTCGAAATCGCTGTTCGTCGCTTTGATCAAAAGGGGCGCTGCCGAGTTTGTTGAGTAACTGCACAACTGCCACTACGCGGTGCTTGGTGCTAAAGATGGGCATGCACAGAAGATTGCGAGTACGATAGCCTGTGCGCTGGTCAACCTCTCGGTTGAACAATGGGTGACTGTAGGCATCGGGGATATTTAAGCACTTGCCCGTTGCAGCTACCTGTCCAGCAATGCCTACATTTAAGGGTAAATGGATATCTAAGAGCTTGCCATTTTCGCCTTGAGCCACTTTTGACCAGAGTTGCTGTTTTTCTTCATCCACTAGGTAAATAGTGGTGCGATCGGCTTGGAGAATTTGCCCAATTTTTAGCGTGAATGCCTCCAGAATCTGCTCTAGCATGGTTTCCAAGGCTTCATTGTTGATCATGTCGATTGCCCGGAGAAATTGTTCAAACTCGCGGGTAATTTGATCCAACAGATCGACAAATTGCGGCACGGGTAAATCCCTAACTCGGTTCGTTAGATCACCTTTACGATTTGCCTGAGTTAGAGTCGCCAACATGCCATTGGAGGAAGATACGATCGTCATAGGAATTCACAGGGCAGACTACATAAAGTCGAAATTTAGCGCAATCAAACAGCGCAGCATGTTTACAGTCAAGCTTTTTAGACTGAGACAACACATCTTGAACGCCGGACACACCCTGGATCGCTAACTTACGTTCCTCACTCACATCCTCGTTATATTGCATTGGCAGTGCAAATGCCTAGTAGATTCCTTGAAGAAGCTGCGATTGTAGATTATAAAACCATGAAGTTAGTAATTCTACTGAGTTTTTGCTGGAATCTGGGTTTTGGGTTAACCTATCGCCGGTATTCATCCCCACAGTCTCCTATCAACTCATATAGGTTGCGCGATCGACTAACAACAGACTCGATTTGCACATGATCCTCTGGATCTAGATTCAGACTAAAGACATTAGAATTATTTTGAATGTGTTCTGTAATACCGAGGCGAGTTCCTACAATGGCTCCTCCTACCGCAGGTTGATCGAGCACATAGCGCACAGCAACATTGGCGATCGAAACATTATGCTTTTGAGCGATCGCTGTCAGGACTTCTAGCAGTTGTTGAAGTAGCTTCCAACCTCCCCACGCGTCCACCATTTGCTTATATTTTCTCAGAGAAACTGTCGCTAGATCCCATCGCCCAGGCTCTGTCCGACCTAAATATTTTTCTGAAAGCAACCCCCCGCAGAGACTGCCAAGTAGGAGCCAATAGCTGAATACCGTTCTCTTTACAGAATTTTGTCATCTGAACTTGAGGACGGCGATCGACCAATGAGTATTGCACCTGATTAGAAACAACTGGAATTCCATTGTCTAAGATAATCTTTAGGTGTTCTGTATCAAAATTGGTTAAAGCCAGATGCTTAATTTTTCCAGCTTCCTGTAGGGCTGTCATGTGTTTCAAGGCATCTAGATAGTTAGTATCTTTGTAGTCCCACCAGTGAAACTGCATTAAATCCAGACTTTTCATATTCATCCGCCGCAGCGCAATGTCAACATTGTGCTCTACGATTTGACGAGTCATGCGTCCGGCTCGCGGAACCCATTTAGTGAAGGCTTGGATCTGAGACAGCGCAGCTTCGCCCCTGCTACTAGCAAGCTGTCGGCGAAACTCGCCAATGAAATCTTCGGCAGGTCCATAGTGATCAGCTAAATCCCAGGTCGTGTAACCTGCGTCGAAATAAGTGAACATACTGGCGATCGCTTTTTGAGGATCGATGGTGCCATGTGCTCCAGAAACCTGCCACATACCATTCAAAATGCGACATATTCTCAAATCAGGAGTAAATTGTAGTTTGCTAGATTCCGGTAAACTCATGTTGAAATCCGTAAAGAGTAAGGAATTGACAAGCCCATAAAAAATCAAATAAGAGCGGTTTGCATCGCTATTTATGCAAATATTATTGAAGCTGCATTAAACAAAATTAACAAAATCTCTAGTACATTTGCCCAAAGGCTCGATTATTCTTGATGATTGACCTGCCTCTGTAAATCCGAGTGTCAATTCGGCTATTTACAGGTTCAGAATCTAGGTGAGTTGACCTGTTCTGTGTAGGCATGTTTTGTTCGGGCATTTCATTCACCCCGCGCTTCACGCGCCTTAATTGCGCCACACTAGTTCCTCTAGCGCGCTACTCAGATCTATTAAGCTGAGTAGAAACCTGTTAAGCCACAGAGACATTTAGGTGTTGACTCTGTGAAGAAATTGAACAAATGTCTCTGCTACCATGATGAATCGTAAGACTGGAAATTTGCACAAAGGACTGCTTCTATTATTGTGTGGTATTGGTTTGTGTGGTTGGGTCGTGATGGAAGCCAATCAAAAAATGGTTAGAGCGTTAGACCTCAACAGCATACCCCCTCAAATTAATCAGATACAGCCAAGCCAGCCAAATCAGACCAGAACCCCACAAACATTGGCCCTGAGCAATGGCACAGCCAATGACCCACAACAGCCAATTTCCCAGATTTCTCCTGCTCAAGTTGCAGCTTCTGCAAATGCCTGGAACGGGGCCTCTTTTCCAGTAGAAAACTTTCAGGCTTACACCTCGCCGTTTGGCTATCGTGCATCTCCTAGTGGTGGATATAGTCAAGAATTCCACTACGGGTTAGATATGGCGGCTCCAGAAGGAAGCTATATCCGAAATTGGTGGAGCGGTAAGGTTGTAGAAGTTTCAGATAATAGTAATTGCGGTACGTCTGTTGTCGTAGAATCGGGCAACTGGACACACATCTATTGCCATATGGAAGGGCATGTTGAAACTGATGCCCGTGGGCTCTCCATGATCGATCGAGAGGGAGGTATTCAGATTTATGAGGGTCAGCAAATTGTGGCCGGCGCCAGAATTGGCCGCGTGGGGATGAGTGGCCGAACAACCGGACCTCACCTGCACTGGGGTTTAAAGTACGATAACAACTGGGTTGATCCCGCTTATGTCCTGCAAGCGATGTACTCTAGTCAAGCCTCTGTCACCCCAGTCACAAGCGATCGCGTTCAGTAATCTTGCTATTTCCTAATCCTGCTGCTTAACGCTGGGAATTTCTCTCAAATCACAGGAGAGGAAGCAAAATTTCAAACTCAGTGCCACTACCACCCGTCAAATCATGATTAGAGCTATTGGGGTTGTCGTTGGTAGAGGTTTCACTGGGTACAGCACCTGTCCGGGGCGATCGCAGATAAAGCTTGCCTCCATGTTTTGCCGTCACAATTTGGTAGCTGACGCCCAAACTAGTTTCTTTAGCAGCGCGTTTCTCAACGGAAAAAGCCTCGAAGATTTGCTGCTGCCTTTCGGCTGATAAACCCGGCCCATTGTCAGCAATTTGAATGGATACCCAACGGGTGCTTGCTGAAGTGTCGTTGGGCGTAGAGCGAATTCGAGTCGTAACAATGATTTGAGGGTTGGCTGCTGGCGCAGATGGGTGATGTCCTAAGTCCTCGGCTATGCTTTGCTGGACAGATTGGTTGAGCAGAGCGTCTACTGCGTTGGTGAGAATGTTAATAAACACCTGGTTCAGTTGTCCGGCATAACAGGTAATGGGCGGTAGATGACCATAGTCCCGAATAATCTCAATCCCACTATTCAGGCGGCTTTTGAGCAATAGCAAGACACTATCCAAGGATTCGTGCAGATTGGCCGGTTTAGGATAAACATCATCAATATGGCAAAAGTTTTGCAAACTTGTGACAAGTTTCTTGAGGCGTTCGGCTCCGGCACGCATACTGGTGATGGTTTGAGGCAGATCTTGCCTGAGATAGTCCAGTTCAATTTCGTCTTGAAGCTGGGCGATCGCTTCGGGAGCTACCGCAACGTGCTGCGTGTAGGCCTCCAACAGTTTCATGAGTTGGCTGGTATAAGTAGAAACATGCACCAAGTTACCCCAAATAAAACCAACTGGGTCGAGAATCTCATGGGCAACCCCATCAACTAAGCGACCCAAACTTGCCATTTTTTCCGTCTGAAGCATTTGCATTTGGGTACGTTCGTAGCGAACCTGTGTTTCTAGTCCGCGAATTTGCCAGTAGGCAATATTGAGTTCATGAATATCTAGCAATCGATAGGTATGGGCATCAACCTGGACAACAATTGGCTCACTGCGGTCTTGAAGCGGTCGCCGTAGTGCCATTTGTGCCCCCACAATAATGGAAGTAGCCGCAGGCAATATCAGGCTGTTGTCGCGGATATAGCTGTGTAAAATCGACAGGGGCTTGGGTAAAAAGAAATGGATTCCTTGAGGACGAATCAAAAACTCTAGAAATCGTTGCCGAGAGATGCTACCCAGAAATTCACCGTTCGTCATTAAAATTGCCCCTGGCAGTAGCGGATACCGCTCAAACATTTGGGCGACTTCTTGTCCTAATGTTTCGGCTGAAACTTGAAAGTGATGAAGGGGCAATTCTGCCAGAGTGGATGCTAGCTGTAATCCTTGGGGATTAGTCTCGGATACAGAGGGCAATGGCAGAGATGAAAGAGAATGGGAAAACGTCATGAGATCTGATTGAACCAAACAAGATGCCTGGGATCGGTTTGCCCTAGAGTGCCCAGAAATCCACTTTTTTGAGATCTGCTTTTTTGACATCTGTTGTTCTACCCGTTCTGCAAGTTGGCGGCGTAGGCATTTCCTCTTTAAATCTTCCAATTTAAAGTTTTATGGGATATTGAAAAATGACTATTTTCTAATTTCCTCTTTGTGGTTTTGTATCTGAGGGATCTGAATCACATATCGATAGCCCTCCCCAGCAGAGCCACGAATAGAGATTGAACCGCCTTGCATCTCAGCAAGTTGACGGCTGAAGATCAATCCAAGACTTTGACGAGAGCTATCTAGCTTGCACAGATCGGCAGTCTTTTGAACGGCGGCAGATTTACTCTCGAACAAGTTCCTTTCTAAAACGGTTTCAGTCTCCCAATCAGAATCCCAATCAGAGGCAGCTTCGTAACTATGGCTAAGCCTGAGTTGGCTACGGGCTTCTTGTAGAGAGCGAACTTCTTGTAGAGAATTGGCGCTGCCTACTCCACCGAAGTAATGGAACACCGCTAATCCCGCTTGAGGCAAGCTTTCACCTAGCCAGGGATGAGAAGTCCACACGGTCAGGCTCAGGAAACTCTGGCGACGAGAAACATGAATGCGAATCACGCTATCAGCACTAGAAGATTGAACTACGCAGAAGACTAAGTGATAAAGCATCTGACGGACTTTATCCTTATCGAGTAGCCAGATGCGGTTTCCTGGTTCGATAGTGAGTTGAATTTGCTGATCGCGCCGGTGCGCCATCTGATTGAGTGCCATGATGGCCTGCTGACATAACATCTCAATATCAACTTGACTTAGGTTGAGTGAGGGTCCACTGTCGTCTAGCACGCCTATATCGACAATTTCGTTGACCAGCGACTGCAAATATTGACCGCTGTTGTGGATAATCTCTAGATATTCTTTCTGTTTTTCCGATAACGTGCCATAAATGCCCTGCATTAGCACACTTGCCATCCCTAAGATAGAGGTTAGCGGTGTACTGAGTTCTTGTGTCATTTCCGCGATCAGGTTGACTTTGGCAGAGGGACAAGCAGAAGACTGGCTAGAAGACTGAGAGTCGATTAATAGGGACGATCGCTGATCTAGTGAACCGGCTTTGGATTGTCTAATCAGCGATCGCGCTCAAATTCGCTCATGCTCCAGCGAGCCGTGAGCTGCAATAGCTCAATATCTTTAGTGGTAAAGGTACGGGGGCCTAACTCCATGATGGCTAAAGTGCCGACACAATAGCCCATTGAGGTGAATAGGGGCACACCCAGGTAGGAACGGATGCCATAGCTTTGTACTAGAAGGCTATCTGCAAAAGCAGGATTTGCCAGGGTATCGGGAATAGCCAGAACTTGCCGACTGTCTACAACGTGAGTACAGAATGATTCTAATCTCGGTAGCTGGCGAGAAGTTGCCAAACTATTCATGAGTCCAATGCGAGACAACCCCACTGCCGACTTGAATAGATGACGATCTCGATCGAGCACCCCCAAAATGCAAATAGGCGCGTCTAAACAATGAGCAGCCGTCTGAGTCGCTTCTTCAAAAACAGGAAAACTTTCGGGTTCTAACAAGCCAAGTTCTAACAGCGCTTGCAGGCGCTGCTGCTCTGGCTCTGAACCTGGCTCGTGATCCAAACGACAAGACAATCTTATATCAGGGCTAAGCATGACCCCCTATCCTTGCATTCGCAATTATCAGCCATCAATTCGGTATAGTTTCGATGGTCGTTCACTTCACTCATCATTCCCTGACTTGGGAGGTGATAAACACCGAACGTCGGTAGAACGCGAAATTCAGAGTTTTCAAGGCTACAGCGATTCTTTAGAGGATAAACTTCGGCGAAAGTACGGAGGATTGTGAGTTGTCTATTTTTATACTGTTGCTGGTGCAATTGGGTAGGCAGCAATTTGGCACACAGCAGTTCGGTATGCAGCACTGTAACGGAAGGTCTTCAGCGGACATCTGCTCCATAAAAAACAGGGGCAAATCATGCCCCTGTGATAGATGAATGGATAATGAAGGGTCTTCTTCAGGCAATTTGCAGCAAGGGAGCTTGACCAAAATCTCGTTGTTGAAGTTGGTGCATATGGTGAAACAAATTCCAGCAGTATTGCTCCGGCAATCCACAGGTGACTGCGCCCCGCAACACAACATTGAAATACCAGTCGTTGGGTGCGTGCTCCTCCGCAAGCTTTTCAATCACCGTGTAGGTGCGGACGTTGGTGTAGCGCTGTCCTTGAACATCAACCTCAATCATTTCGTGAGAATAGCCTTCTTCCCGCTCATCCAGGCGATCACTTAGACGCCAAGGCAGTTGGTACAGCACGCCTTCTACCATCGCGGCCCGATCTCTGACTACATCCAATACTCCGCAGTCGCGCCGTTGCGATCTTCGGAAAAACCCTAATCGATAGTCTCTCAGAGTAGCAGGGCCAATCACATAGTCGTGGGTGTTCTCGCCCAGCGATCGCTTCAGATCGACTGGACACATGCAAGATCCGTAGGCGAAGTAGTAGAACAAGGGTTCTCTTGAAGCCTTGAGACTTACATCTGCCAAACTAGGGATATGACTGGAGATTTGCGAACTGGAACCTGCTTTTGCAACCGACGCGACGGGTTCAGTATCACAAGATGAAGTAGGCTTCATGGTTTTATTGTGTAGAATTTTGGGGGGTTGTCAGCCAGACTACCCACCGTAGTTCCGCTGATTTAACAGGCATTCTAGCAACAATTCTCCGTAATACCACATCAGTCCGACGAGGATACCGTGGATTTTTGAAGTTAATCTATAAAGCCTCGGTAAAACTATCCGCCCACAAAACCTGAGTTAGAAGCCTATCTAAGTCACTTGACTCAGTAAAATCAGGGAATGACGCAATCTCATTTCTCTTCTACAACTGCAAATATTCAAATTCCGTCCTGTGCTTGGAGACGAGCGATCGGTCTGGGTTGGCATCAACCTTATACTGTCCGATATGCCAGCAATATTGATGATGGCGCATGGCACGGCATGCCTTTGGGTGGTTTTGGCTCAGGTTGTCTGGGGCGATCGTCCCGTGGCGACTTTAATCTCTGGCACATCGACGGTGGCGAGCATGTGTTTGGTAGTATGCCCGCCTGCCAGTTTAGTCTATTTGAACAAAAGGGCGAACTTGAACAGAGGGGTAAACTTGAACAAAGGGGTGAACCGGCTCAAGCCTATGCGTTGTCTACAGAACCGCCAGAAACGGGAGAATTGGCAACCTGGCAGTGGTACCCGGCTAGTCAGGTCAGAGATGCCATAGAAGACTCTCAGCCCTTAGCCTCCAATTCTTCTACGGGTGAGTATCATGCTCTCTTTCCTCGAAGCTGGTTTGTCTATCGCAATGTATTTCAAGCAGAGCTAGTCTGTGAACAGTTTTCCCCAATTTGGGCAGGGAACTATCAGGAAACTAGTTATCCAGTCGCTATATTTCACTGGGTCGCCCATAATCCTACTGATCAACCTCTGACTTTGAGTATTTTGCTGACCTGGGAAAACATGGTGGGCTGGTTCACAAATGTTTCCAAGTCTCCAGAGGTGAAAGTTCGGGATGACGGGAGTCCTGTGTATGAGTATCAACCCCGCATCGGTGAGAGCCAGGGGAACTTTAATCAGCAGCGAAGGGAAGTAGGCTGTGTAGGCTGTGTCATGGGCAAAGTTAATAGTCAGCCCAACAGCCAGCCTGCAGAAGGGGATGGGCAATGGGCGATCGCGGTTGATCCCAGCAATGCTGAGGTGTTCTATCAGACGCGGTGGAATCCCACAGGCGATGGTGCAGAGATCTGGCAGTCGTTTGCTCAAGATGGCTCTTTAACCAATGTGGCAGATGAAACCCCTGCCGTACCCGGAGAACGAGTAGGAGCGGCGATCGCCCTCCGTTTTACCCTAGCACCTGGCGAAACCCGCCAAATTCCCTTTGCGCTGTCCTGGGATTTTCCAGTGACAGAATTTGCCGAGGGTGTGCTCTATCACCGTCGCTATACCGATTCTTTGGGCGCGGTGGAGATCATGCTTGGGTGATCGCCCAAACTGCTCTACAAAATTACCAAACCTGGCAACAACAAATCCAGCAGTGGCAACAGCCCATTCTCGATCGCCCGGATTTGCCCGACTGGTTTAAGATGGCGCTATTCAACGAACTCTACGACCTGACTAGTGGTGGCACGCTGTGGAGCGCAGCCAGCGATCGCGATCCGGTGGGACAATTTGCTGTGCTGGAATGCCTGGATTATCGCTGGTACGAAAGTTTGGATGTGCGACTATATGGTTCTTTTGCCCTGCTGATGCTGTTCCCAGAACTAGACAAAGCAATTTTGAGAGCCTTTGCCCGTGCCATTCCATCCGAGGATGCTCGCACTCGCACCATCGGCTACTACTACACCATCGGTAAGCCTAGCCCAGAAGCGCTGCGTAAAGCCAAGAATGCCACACCCCACGACTTAGGCGCACCCAATGAGCATGTCTGGGAAAAGACCAACTACACCAGCTACCAAGACTGCAACCTGTGGAAAGATCTGGGCAGTGATTTTGTGCTTCAGGTTTATCGTGACTTTGTGCTGACAGGCAGCACAGACTATGGGTTTCTGGCAGAATGTTGGACTGCCGTAACTGCGGCGATCACCTATCTCAAGGCGTTTGACCTGGACAATGATGGTATTCCCGAAAACTCTGGCGCACCCGACCAAACCTTTGATGACTGGCGCTTGCAGGGAATCAGCGCCTATTGTGGTGGACTGTGGATTGCGGCACTCGAAGGGGCGATCGCGATCGGGCAGATTTTGATTGAGCACCTTGTAGAGACTTTACTCTCAGAGACTGTGACTCTAGAGAGTATCCAGGAGGCGATTACGACTTATCAATCCTGGCTGGGTCAGTCCCGTACAACCTACCAGGAAAAACTTTGGAACGGACAATACTATCGCTTGGATAGTGACAGCGGCTCAGATGTGGTGATGGCCGACCAATTGTGTGGTCAATTTTATGCGCGGCTGCTGGGCTTGCCAGATGTAGCGCCGATCGCCTGTACTGAATCTGCTTTAAACACAATCTATGAATCCTGCTTTCTCAAGTTTCATGCTGGCAAATTTGGAGCGGCCAATGGAGTCAGACCTGATGGTTCACCGGTTAATCCCCAGGATACTCATCCTCTGGAAGTCTGGACAGGCATCAATTTTGGCTTAGCGGCTTTTTTGGTGCAGATGGGAATGCGCGACCAGGCGTTTCGACTGACGCAAGCTGTTGTTCAACAGGTTTACGAGAATGGGCTACAATTCCGCACTCCAGAGGCGATTACAGCCGCTCAAACCTTCCGCGCAAGCCATTATTTGCGGGCAATGGCAATTTGGGGAATTTATGGCGTCTTGACAGATTTCCAGGGCATGAGCACCGCAAAAAACTAAATTTATGTTTGGCACCGCGTTGCACAATACTGCATGGCTTAAACAGATCCACGACAAGTTTTTGAAAGGCTTTTTTCAGATTCTGCGGAACTAAACTTTTTCTCTCCAGTCACTACCTCTAGCTAGCACATAGACACAGTCAGCGATTGGGAAGATTAACCTTCCTGTCTGCCTTAATTTTCCGTGTCTAGTTTTAATGGCTCAGGCTATCAGGAGAATTTATGTCTTACCCCTCTTCACAAGGTTCTGCATCCACCCGCAAGTTGGACACGCAGCCTCGCTTGCAGATCCATTCCGCCCAAAGCAATTTACTGAATACGGCTCGCGACACGGCCCAATCCTCTACATCTCGAAACCGCGCTAGTTCTACTAAACAGCAAGGATTTCGATTTTTGAAAGCACCCGCTTTGCAAGTTCAGTCTTCCGGAAATCAAACGCTCGGCGGTAATACCATCGGCAATGCTCAAAACCTTGGTAACCTGAGTGGTAAATCTGCTTATTCTCGCAATGACATTGTCGGTGCTAATAATGCCAGCGATTTCTTTAAGTTCGCCCTCTCTAAAAACTCCAACTTCAAACTATCATTAGGCAAACTTACCGGTAATGCCGACCTGCGGCTGTTGAAATCTAACGGTGATACGCTGACGAAATCGACCCGTAGCGGCACTCAAGACGAAACCCTGCAAGGCAAATTGAAAGCTGGAACCTACTATATTCAGGTATCCACTAATGATAATAATGCTAGCTATAGCCTCAATCTCAAGGGTTCTGGGAAATCCTTGGATGCTGGCAATAGCCAAAGTGCAGCCCTTGACGCAGGCAATCTGAGTCGGACTCAGCGCCGCTATAGTGGACAGGTAGGCAGCAGAGATGTCGATGATTATTACCGTGTGACCCTGTCAGAAGGTGGCAGTATTAAGCTACTTGCGAGTGGCATTAGTGGTGATGTGGACTTACAACTCCTGAACGGCAATGGTGCAGTGCTGGGTAAATCCACGAACCAAGGTAAGGCAAACGAGTCAATCAGTCAAAACGTTGGTGCAGGCACATATTTTGTGCGCGTTTCTCCCTTTAGCAATGCTAAGTCAAACTATACGTTGGACATGGCATCTAACTACACAGGCAATACCAACAATCCCATTGCTTCTCCTACACCCAGTTCTACGCCTGGTTCTAACCCTACGCCTAGCTCTAACCCTACAGGCGACCCAGGCAACACCTTGGGAAGTGCCGAAGTTAAATCTTCTGCCGCCTTCTCTCGCACCCAGCAGGTCAACCAAGATGATCAAGACTTCTATCGTTTCAGCGTCAGTCAATCGGGTGTTTTTACGGCCAATCTGAGCGGATTAACCGGCGATGCTGACGTGAAGCTGATTCAAGACAAGAATAATAACGGAGCCGTTGACCCAGGAGAAGTTCTGGGATGGCAGTGGGAATGGAGCACAGGCAATGAATCCATCCGGCGCTTCTTGCAAGCTGGCAACTATTTTGTTGAGGTGATGGGTTACGGTAGCTCTGTGAAGGACTACACACTGAATACCAACTTCAAAGCACAGGGCAGCGACGATCGCAAATTCTCCTTAAAGCTCAACTACAAAGATGGACTGAGCAACGTTAGCTCTGCCGTCCGCACTGCATTAGAGAATGCGACAAAAATTTGGGAAAGTGTGATTCCCTACAGTAGCTTCAATGGTGCTCACACGCTGAATGTAGACGTGGTTGGCATCAACAGTTCTCAAGAGTGGCTGGCAGCAGCTACTAACACAGGTGGGCAGACCGATGCCAACGGCAAATGGATGCCTACAACGGGAACAATTCGGATCAACACCAGCTACAGCAGCACTTATAACAACAATCCTGAATATCTCAAGGAAGTTGTAACCCATGAACTAGGCCACGTTTTGGGAATTGGCACCCTCTGGGAGAAAAACGGGCGCAGTTTGATCGATCGCTCTACCAACACTTACAAGGCCGATAGCTACGCGGGTCGGGCTTATGGCGAGGTGACCAACACGCTGCAACCTACCGCCATTCCAGTGGAAGCAGGCTCCTACGGTCATTGGGATGAGAATAAGCTCCAGGACGAACTGATGACACCCTTTGCTGAAAGCTTGGGAACCAAGATGCCCCTGAGTCAAGTAACGATCGCCTCTCTGCGTGACATTGGCTGGAATGTGAACTACGGCGCAGCAGATACCTACAATACGACCCTAGCACTGATGAGTCCTATTGGACTGAGCCAAGATCAAGTAACCTCTACTTCTACGGGTACTTCTACGGGTTCTACAAAATGCCGTTGCCCAATCTGTGCGGGTGCAACAGAAGCTTTGGGTTTGAATTTGGTAGGTTCAACCAGTTTGACCAGTGCGATCGGCATTAGCTAGCAGCACCTTAGCTAGCAGCAGCTAGCAGTACCCTGTGACTGAGTCTCCATGATGTAAAACTCCTTGTGTAGGGTAGGTGAATTACCTCACCCTTTTTCTGGTTTTCCTACAGCGCTGAGCCCAAATTTTTGCGATCATAAATTCTGTCCTCCTTTTACGGCAAGTTTCAGTCATGGCACGAGGCGATCAAATTTATGTGCTGCGCCCCCTTGCAGGGATGGATAGCATCTACGAGCATCACGGCATTGACTGCGGCGATGGTACCGTCATCCATTACTACAAAGGCAGTGGTGAACCCGTGGTCAACCGCACGACATTGGAAACTTTTGCTAGAGGCAATCCCATATACACTCAAACTGTCCCAGTATCCTTTATTCCAGATATTGTGATTGAGCGTGCCGAAAACCGTTTAGGCGAACGAAAGTACAATCTATTAAGTAATAATTGCGAGCATTTTGCTAACTGGTGTAAGACGGGCAGAAACACCAGCCAGCAGTTGCTAAACTATGGGCTAGACACTCGCAAAATTGGCAGCTTAGGGAATCGAATGTTGATTGAAGAGGCAGTGCAGGAAGGAGATCCCATTGAGGCCATAGAACTCATGGGTCAGGCATTAGGCAATGTGGCGATCGCCCAATCTCGGCTTCAGGCACAATACAGCCAAGCACAGGATGACTTGCTGACCTGGGATCGGGTGGCACGCTTGGCGCTTCAGAAAAACCGCGAAGATTTGGCCAGGGCTGCGCTAGAGCGCAAGGTAGAATTTAAGCGTAAAGCAGAGAAGCTACAAGCACAGCTTGTGCAGTTGGCGGAAACTGAGCTAAACATGCGGCGGAATAGTGCGGTGCTGAACAAGCGATTAACTCATTCTGGAAATTAAGTTACGGTAGTTCTATTTAGGAAAAGATAGAGCGTGAATCAGGCGATGGAAAACTCGTTACCCTGCTTTTCCGGGCACTATCAAGTTACAACTCCATTGAGTGCAAAGTTATCTCAGCAGAGAGCATGACACAATTCGGAGTAGCATGTCATCTGCTGCTCTGATTGTTAACACTAGTAAATTTCTTGAAAGCTCTAAACAGATATGCTTGAGTATCCTGATACGTCCAATATGACTCAAGATCCTTACGATATTGCCTATGAATGGGGCTGGAGTAATTCAGAACTTCATGATCTAGTTTATCTTTGCTATAAGACTCCCAACTTAGCAGAGAATGCTCGTCGATATTATCAAAGTGAAGAATTTCAAGCAGTGGTAGCAATTCTATCTGACTTGGGTAAAAAACCTGAAGCAGGCGTTCATGTCCTTGACTTTGGATGCGGTAATGGCATTGCTTCCTATGCGCTGAGCCTTCGGGGATATACTGTTACAGGTGTAGATTCATCCCTGGGAGAAATTGCAGGGCTTAACGCTGCCAGAAAAATTCAAAATCTTGATAATAGTAACTTTAGCTTGATTCATTCAACTGGAGAAAACTTGGATTTTTCGGATGAAAGTTTTGATGTAGTTTGGATTCGTGAAGCCTTACATCACATTAAGCATCTAGATGAATTTCTATTGGAAATTAGGCGAGTTCTTAAGCCAAATGGTATTTTGTGTTGCCTACGGGATGTAGTGATCTGGAATGAATACCAACGCCAGTTTTTCTTTGAAACTCATCCGTTTCATCCGATTACTCAGGATGAAGGATGTTATTACCTGGAAGAATATGTGAACGCCTTCAAGCGAGTAGGGCTACTGATTGAAAAATTATCTATCCTGATGATTCAGTCATCAATACATATCCCAATCCAGTTAATCCTGAGATTGTTTTTAACGAGTATCAGGCAAGGTCAAGTTTAGAATCCTACGACCTGTTTTCTTTTTTTACTCGTAAATCTAATCAGCTTATTAATCTCGAAATAGACGACGGCATGACCCAAGCATTAGAAAGTTCAATTAATCAGCTTAATTCTGGAAAAACCATTGAAGCTCTGGAGCAACTGAACCAGATCCAGCATCAAGAACTTTTGCCAGTGATTGGGCGATATGCGAAAGCAGTTGCCCTAGCCAGACTCGATCGCATTTCAGAGGCGATCGCCTGCCTAGAAATCCTTTTGGCACAGCAACCTGACCATCTCCAGGCGCAGACTCTCCTCACAGAACTAGAAATTTCGCAGTCCGCTAGCACTGCACCCCACTTTGAAGAAATGCACTTTGCGCCTGAAACCAACTTTTACGGCTCTGTTGCCTTGAACCCAACGACACTGAAAAACATCGCGACTTCGCCAGAGCTATGGCAAGAGCTATTGTCTTTTCACGGTTCCCTGGCAACAGATGAATATGTTGCCTATCTAGATAGATACTATCGCGACTGCCTTCAACGGTTTGGTAAGCATTGGTATTACCTGGATATTGTCAATGTCTTGCTGGCTGCTTCCAAAACACTACAGCCCAAAAACTATTTGGAAATTGGAGTGCGGCGCGGGCGAAGTGCCTGTGTGGTAGCGCGAGGTTGCCCGTCTGTGAATGTGTTTGCCTTTGATTTGTGGATGCCCAACTACGCGGGGATGGAGAATCCAGGTGCAGCCTTTGTTGCGGCTGAACTAAAGCGCCAGGGACATCGAGGGCAAATGGAGTTTATCGATGGCGATAGCCATCAAACTGTGCCGCAGTTTTTTGACGCCCATCCTGATCTGCGGTTAGATCTGATTACCGTCGATGGCGATCATTCAGAATCAGGTGCATTGGATGATCTCTGTAATGTGATTCCTCGGCTGGCTGTTGGAGGAGTGTTGGTATTTGATGATATTGCTCATCCTGAGCATCCTTACCTGCTGCATGTATGGAAGCAGGCGATCG
>JAAUOQ010000376.1 GCA_012034795.1 Leptolyngbyaceae cyanobacterium CRU_2_3 | reverse complement strand
GAGCAAGTATTAGAAAATCGGGGTCGCGTTGCCATCTTTATTGATGGGTCTAACTTGTTTTATGCTGCCCTACAACTGGGCATCGAGATTGACTATACCAAGCTTTTGTCCCGCCTGACGTCTGGTTCTCGGTTGCTGCGCTCGTTCTTCTATACAGGGGTCGATCGCACTAATGAAAAGCAGCAGGGGTTTTTTATTGTGGATGCGCCGGAACGGCTATCGGGTGATCTCTAAGGATCTGGTGCAGTTACCCGATGGTTCTAAAAAAGCCAACCTGGATGTGGAGATTGCAGTAGATATGATGGCGCTGGTGGGTGCCTACGATACGGCAGTTTTAGTCAGTGGGGATGGTGACTTAGCCTACGCCGTAGATGCCGTGAGCTACCGAGGGGTGCGGGTGGAGGTGGTGAGCTTGCGCTCAATGACGAGTGATAGCCTAATCAATGTTGCCGATCGCTACATTGACCTGGACGCAATTAAAGAAGACATTCAAAAACGCCGCGTCATAGTGGCTATACCTACCGGCCGTTATCGGGTATTGGTCTGGTGGAAGAGCCGGTTGACGACTAAGTTCAACTTCACAGGGAGGCTAGGTGAGGCAAGGGGTGAGCGAACTGATCATCCCTTGTTTTTAACAGGGACGAACTGTTTAGCAACATAGCTAAAACCGGGGAAGGATTTATCCTCTCCCTACGTCTGGCAAATATATAGCAATTTTCAATTGAATGGAGTACAGGATATTTTTTGAAAGCCTTGCAGAGCGAGGCTTTCAAAAAATATCTTAGTTTTATCCAAGCGCGAGGCGCTACATCAGCCTTTCATAGGCTCTGTTCTATAGGCTCATAGATCAGCGCATAGTATCAGATCAGGATATCGGACATGAGGTCTGCTGAGAATGTGCAATATCATTGAAGGAGGTTCCGTAGGAGACTGACCCGGTCAGTTTTGATCGGCACTGATCGGCATTGATATTGGCTGTGATGATGATATGCCTAGGTATCAGCGATGTTTAGCTGGATTTACACAAGAATGATTCAGAGAAAACCTGTAGTCTGGCTGCTGACGTTAGCAGCCTTCATGCTTACAACAAGCTGTCAGCAAAATGGACAGGGGGCTAAACAACTGGCAGAAGGAAGCTCTGTGGCTCAACAGGTCGATACTAACCTGACGTTCAACAATATCACGCTAGAACAGGCAGATGAAAAAGGGCAAACCCTCTGGAAAGTGAAGGCACAACAAGCGGTTTATAGTCCTGATCAAAAAGTCGCCAATGTCCTTAACCCAGATGGCGACATTTATCAGAATGGTCAGGCAATCTATCATGTTCAGTCCCAGAAGGGCGAAGTGCTGAAAAACGGCGATCGGATTTCTTTGAGCGGTCAAGTGGTGGTCACTGATCTAAAAAGTGGAGCGGTATTACGGGGGGATCAATTGGAATGGCAACCCCAGGCTGATTTAATGACAGTGCGGGGTAACCTGCGGGGCACGCACACGAAGTTGAAAATGTCGGCTGACCAAGCCAAACTTCAAAATAAGCAGCGCCGCGTGGAGCTATCGGGTAAAGTGATTGCTCTGACCCAACAAGAGCCAAAGGCGCGAATGCAGTCTGATCACCTGATTTGGGAAATGGATAAAGATTTGGTGACGATCGATCGCCCGGTACAGGTGCAGCGAATTCAAGGCGATCGTGCGATTGATCAGGCTGAAGGTAAGCAAGCTGAAGCTAATCTTGCTACCAAGGTGATCAAGCTGAAGCAAGACGCTAATCTCGTTTTGTTTGATCCACCTTTGCAAATTACAGGTAACTCACTCATCTGGGACTTAGGCAAACAATTGCTGACGGCTGACCAGCCTGTGAGAGTTGTGCATCGCCAACAGCAGATGACAATCACAGCTAACCAGGGACAGATGGAGTTAGAACCGAAAATTGGCCGAATGAATGGCAGCGTTCATGCGGTAAACCCTCAAAATCAGTCTGAGCTTTTTTCTGATCGATTGGTCTGGAATATTCCCACTCAACGCATGAATGCAGATGGCAATATTGCCTATAGCCAAGCTGACCCACCTGCTACGCTTAGAGGAGCCAAAGCGCTAGGTAGATTGGATGACAAAACAATGGTGGTTAGCGGGGGAACAGACGGTAGCGATGGTAGAGTGGTGACGGACATTATCCCAGACGATGTGAAGAAATAAGCCTAGGAAGGCAAGATGATGAGAGTGTGGCAGGCTAATGTTAGCCTTCTGTTATAGCGGTTGGTTTCGGCTGACGGCTCCCAGCCAGTTAATAGGATTGCGGTGGCGATCGCTCGGTTGAATGGCAACAGGCAACGACAGAGGTTTGCCCCAGGATGTTTGGAGGCTTGCCAAAAGCTGATCTTGGAGGGCATGAAATGTACCGATATCTCCAGCACCCAAATCAATCATGGCGAACCAGACCAGTCCGCGATCGCGAGTGGGCAAGACTCCGGCAAAGGCGCTGACTTCGTTGAGCGTTCCAGTTTTAACAACGGCAGAGGCAGGGGTGTTGCGCCCCTCCAGTGTGCCGCCATCTTGTCCAGCGATTGGGAACAAGTCGGCAATGGTCAGATGGTGGGCTTGTAGATAGCGCTGAATGGCCATCAGCATAGCCACGACGGCACGAGGAGAAATCCGATTTTCTACTCCTAACCCAGAGCCGCGATCGATTTGGATTTCATCAACAGGCACTTGGGCTACTTCAGCGGCAATTTTAGCCACCACTGAAGCACCACCTAAATCATCTGCCAGCATCTCCGACATGGGGTTGTTGCTGTAGATGTTCATTGCCTTGAGAATCGTAGCCAAGGGCAGTGATTGATGGCGGAGCAAGGGCGTTAGAGGGCGGGTGCCAGCGATCGCTCCTGTGCGAATAGAGCCATTGATTTGAACTTGAGGACGGGCTGTTCCATTAGGCATTTGGGCAAACTGGGTTGTGGTTTCTCCAGACCATAGGTTAAAGTCCAGTCCTTGCTTGAGCAAGTTGCCTGAATCCACCGGATCAGACTCAAAGTTCATGGCAAAGTTACCTGCAATTACGAGATCGCCTGTGACTTGACGGATGCCTACCTGGTTGAGGGCATTACCGAGCGCGATCGCTTCTTCCCAGACAAAGAAGGGATCACCGCTGCCCTGCACGACTAAGTTGCCGTTCAGCACCCCATTTTGCACAGTGCCATCGGTGCTGATTAGCGTCTCAACTGGTGGGTGGGCCCCCAAGTTGTGAGGGCGGCTAGCGTGGTGGCAATCTTGGTCAAGGAAGCAGCCGAAAGGGGTATTTTGCCCTGATGTTCCGCCAAGACTTGATTTCCCATCTGAATCCAAACGGCTTGATTATTTCCCGAAAAGCCCATTGCTGCCAAAGCATCAAGATGCTGTTGCATGGCCGCTTCAGCAACCGGGTCAGGAATCGGAGTTGTGAGGGTTTGAACCAGACTTGGCTCTAGCCAAGCCGACCAATTAACCGTCTTGAGGGCTTCCGTCTCAGGTGTACCATTAAAAAATAGGGAAAGCAGCCCGCCCAATAAATTTTGCACATCTACCGCCTTGAAAACTATCCCAGTAGATATGGTACCTATCTGGCTCACATAATGGCTAAACCTGATCAAAACCAAGTCTTAAGGCAGCTGCCGATTGCGGTTGGCGTTGTAGCAGGGACACTGCTGATGGCAAATCGATTGCTGACGCCCAGCTTGACCCCTTCACAGGCGCGATCGGACGCTTTGGGAGTCATCCTGAGTGCCTTGCTCATTTTGACCGGGTTATTGTGGCAGCGCATCCAGCCTCGGCCGCCAGATGTGGTGGAATTAACCGGCGAAGCAGGATTTGAACTGGCAGCAGATTTGCCAGATTCAGTGCAGGTGGAGTTAGCCTGGGCGTCCCATCTGTTGCTAACGAACACTGCAACGCGATCGCTCCTGATCTGGTACAACGGTCAGGTGCTATTGCGGCGGGGGATTTTAAGCAAAAACTCAGAAGTGAAACTGGGAGCGATCGCTCAACGGGTGCTGGACACCCAAAAACCGGTCTATCTGGTTAAGCTCGATTTGTATCCAGGGCGAGTGGAGTTTGACTATTTGCCCGAAAACACCCAGGGTGTGATTTGCCAACCGATTGGCACGCAAGGGGTCTTGATCTTAGGAGCCAATGCTCCCCGCAGCTACACGCAGCAAGATGAGAATTGGGTAGACGGCATTGCTGACAAGTTAGCCAATACGCTCAGTCAACTCGTGCCAACAGCCCACCCTTAACGAGTCACTTTTTCAACCCTGGTTTGGAGGAGCGATCGCCCCGGCTGGCGAACATTGCCCAGGATTGTACTCAAATTTGATCTGCACTTGGTAGGCTTTCTTAGCACCAGTGGCGGGGTATTGATGCGCGGTGGCCGCCTCCAGGGCCTTTTGATTAAAGAGGACTACACCTGATCCTTGCAAGATGGCAGGTGGAACGGGGTCAGTCACCGACCTCACCCTCGCCATCGACGACGCACCCAACAATTGCTTCTCCAGACAGGTCTCTCAGACAGGCTGTTGTGGG
>JAAUOQ010000375.1 GCA_012034795.1 Leptolyngbyaceae cyanobacterium CRU_2_3 | reverse complement strand
ATGTGGCAGGCAGGATTACGTCCATTGCATGAATACAATGGCAATTTGAGGCGTTTGGGCATGACCTTCCGCGCTACTTGAGTCTCAGCCCCCAGAAGGACGGGTTTGGGCAGTGGTGTTGAGTTCTGCTATCTATGAGTACTTTGTCCGCTATGTTGTGGCAGCAGTGGGAATTGATCCATTCCAAGAATTTCGGATCATTATTGTGCCGCCGCCGCAAATGGTCGTCAACATGCGAATTGGCAATATCCAAGCTTACATGGTGGCAGAACCCTGGAACACCCGCGCCATCCAAGGCAACGAGGGTGTTGGCTTTACCTTTGCCCAAGGTCGGGAAATTTGGCACGGGCACCCCGATCGCGTTCTAGCGGTACAGGAACCGTTTATCAACCAGAATCCTAAGACCTATCGATCGCTGATTAAAGCCTTGATCGAAGCTTGCCAGTATTGCAGTCAGCCAGAACACCGCCAGGAAGTCGCCAAAATTATCACGTCGCGATCGTTTACGGGAGCCAAACCCCGTCAGTGTGTTTCGCCAACCGTAGTGAATCTAGAGGATGTCAGCAGGCTGCCTGAGTGCGTTACCCAATTCACTGGTCCAGGGCTGGTAGGCAACTATGACTACGGCGGCTTTGATGGCCAAAAGCGGGTGATTGAGGCGGCCGATACTACAGTATTTTATGATTTACCAGCCGATCTCGCCCAAATTCCTGGTAATCATTCCACCTTTCTCTGGCAGTCTCAAGCCATTTGGCTGATGACTCAAGCTGCCCGCTGGGGACAAATTCCTGAGTTTCCAGCAGATGCTGAGCAAAAAGCTCACATGTCCTGGAGAACTGACTTATATCGCGAGATTGCGGCTGAGATGGGCATCCCCTGTCCGGCTGAGGACTACAAGGTGGAACCTGCCGAACTGTTTATCGATCGCAAAGCCTTTGATCCCAGCGATCCGGTGCGCTATCTCAATAGCTTCGAGATTCGGGCGGGTCGTCCTATGCCTATCTACATGAGCTAGTTAACTGGGTTAACTGGGTTAACTAAATGAGCTAAATGAGCTAATGAGCCTGAGCTAGCTCCCCCACATTGCACTGTGCATCTACCCCACTTGGAGGAAATCATGGTTAAACTCAATTTGAATACGGCGGATCGCCAGTCCTCTAACCTCACCGATGATTTCTTGGTCGTTGAAAATCTGACCAAAATCTACAAGATGGGAAACGGCAGTGAGTCTGTGATTCTCAATGGACTCAATCTAACCCTGGGAGCAGACGAGTTTGTTGCGGTGATTGGTCACTCTGGCTGTGGCAAATCGACCCTGCTAAAAATTGTGGCAGGGCTAGAGAAAGCTTCTTCTGGCTCAGTGCGGCTGCAAGGCAAAGAAATTCGTCAACCTGGTGCAGAGCGAATGATGGTTTTCCAGAACTACTCTCTGCTGCCCTGGTTGACAGTGCGCGACAACGTTCGCTTGGCGGTGGATGAGGTCTTAGGCAATTTATCAGTGGCGGATAAAAAACAACTCGTCAACGAACATCTGGCTATGGTCAACCTGACTGCCGCCGCTAACAAATATCCAGATGAGCTTTCAGGCGGCATGAAACAGCGGGTGGGTATTGCCCGTGCGCTGGCTATCCGTCCGACCCTGCTGCTGATGGATGAGCCGTTTGGCGCGTTAGATGCCTTAACACGCGGCAAGCTGCAACGGCAGGTGCTCGATATCTGGGAGAGCCATCGCCAGTCGGTGATGATGGTAACCCACGATGTCGATGAAGCGCTGTACATGGCCGATCGAATTGTGCTGATGACGAATGGGCCGGCTGCCCAGATTGGCGAGATTCTGAATGTGCCGTTTGCCCACCCTCGCAATATTCAGGCATTGCGAGAGCTACCAGAATATTACGAGTTGCGGAACCATGCCTTAAATTTCCTCGATCGCCATTTTTCTCAAGACGACTAAACCCGTTCTGGTATCGCAGGTTTCACAAAAGTGGTCTTTCACAAAAGTGGTCTTTCACAAAAGTGGTTTAACGAAAGCGCTCTTCTCCGGGCACAGATACAAGTTCAATCCTCTATCCCTCCACTAGGAAACATATCATGACCATTAAACCCATGCTGATGCGCCTTCAGAGCGCCTTTGGACAAGAAAGCCTGACCACACAAGTGCTGCTGCAACCAGGCTTAGACTCTTTTGCTAACGCCAAACGCGATCGCAATTTCACCAATTTGGTCATTGGCTACAACGGCTCTGTCAACAGTCAAACTGCCCTCGATTTTGCCCTGTGGATGGCTCACCAAACCCGACTAGCCACTCGTAAACAAGTGACAGTCCATGTGGTGTATGTGTTGGATCAGCCGCTGGCATTGCCAGTTGCTAGCCAACCCACCCCGCTATGCCCAGATTTTCAAACGTCCTTGGGTGCAACCGCCACCCTGACTCGACCTGATACTGAACTGGCTGCTGGTCGGCGGCTAGATCAGGCAGATCAGATTCTTTGGCAAGCCCGTTGTTTGGCCCATGAGTGGCGAGGCGCTCTGGAAGCTCACCTGGGCTTCGGCGATGTGTCCACAGAACTGCGACGAGTTGTGGAACTGGAACAAGCCGACCTGCTGATTGTTGGTTGTAGATTGCCTAAACACTCGCTAGTTCAACGACTAACCTCTCAATTTCCCTGTCCGGTGTTAGGAATCCCGGTGGAGTTATGAGCGATCGCAGCGCTTGCGGGACAGCTTACTTGCCATTTGTCCCCAATTTATTTTGAGTTTGTTTTCAATTTGCCTACAGCAATCGGTAAGATCCAAGAATTGGACCCATCTCTCTGGTCAAATAGAGCGCAGGCAACATGATTCAAGCGTTACGAGACTTACAAGCATCCACTGGAGCCATCTTTGCTACCACACTGAGGGGCAACCGCTGAGCTTTAACAATGATGCGGTAGCCCTGGAGGCAGCCCAAACCGGTGCAGCCTTGTGCGATCGCTCTCATTGGGACGCATTAAAGTTGGGGGGAGCGATCGCCTCCGGTTTTTGCACAACCAAACCACCAATGACTTTCAGATTCTCAAGCCAGGACAGGGGTGTGATACCGTATTTGTAACTTCAACAGCACGGACAATCGACCTGGCGACTGCCTATATTTTGGACGATTCGGTGCTGCTGCTTGTCTCACCAAGCTATGGGCAAAAGCTAATCCAGTGGATGGATCGGTACATTTTCTTTGCCGATAAGGTAGACCTAAAAGATGTCACGACAGCAACAGCATCTTTGAGTTTGCTAGGAGCAAATAGTGATCAACTGGTACAACAGTTGGGTGCAGCTTCTTTGATTGGTCAACCCTATGCCACACACCAGGAAATTGACCTGGATGGTATCAAGCTCCGCCTGGCAGTTGGCAGCGGGCTGTCTACGCCGGGTTATACGATTGTCGTCAACAGCGAAGATGCATCAGCCCTTTGGAGCCAATTGACCGAGGCAGGAGCCATACCTCTGGGCGATCGGGTTTGGGAACAACTGCGGATTTTGCAAGGGCGTCCGGCTCCAGGACAGGAGCTAACCGAAGAGGTTAACCCTCTAGAAGCTGGGCTTTGGCAAACGATTTCCCTGAGCAAAGGCTGCTACATCGGACAAGAGACGATCGCCCGTCTGCATACCTACAAAGGCGTAAAACAGCAACTCTGGGGTATTCGCCTCAGTCAACCAGCGGCGCTCAATAGTGTGGTGCGGGTGGGGGAAGAAAAAGTGGGGACATTGACTAGCGCGATCGCCGCAGGGCAGGGCTATTTTGGGCTAGCCTACATTCGGACTAAATCTCTGCCGCCTGATCTCAAGGTAGAGGTTGGTGAAGTTGCAGGCGAACTGGTGGCTCTACCCTATGTCAGCCATGATTATCCTTAACTCAATAGCATGGATAATGATAGACCACTACCCTCTCATTTATGTATTATCTCTAGAGGTAGGGTACTGATTGCTATCCCTAGAAATACATCCAAACGTCGCAAACGCTTTGAGCTACTATCGTCAGCATCCCAATGCTTTTCCAGCCGCTTATTTGAATGATTTACGGGGAGAAATCCTGGCTTGTCCCTACTTTGCCGTCAATAATCTCAACCGTGATTTTATAGGAACTAAAGGATTTTCGATTGTGTTTCAGCGATCGAGCTTGGCAGAAGTAGAGCGTCGATTTCCCTTCTTCAAGCCTTACCTAGATTTGGCGCTTCAGCCCACTTGTAATGCTTTCTACCTAAACCCCTTACTGCTTCAGCAAGGTTCGCGGGTGGACCCTCATATCGATCGCTCCCTGCGTTCCTACTGTAAACAGTGGAGCCTCCAGTCATGGTCAGTGTTCTATATGTGCAAGTTCCTGCTCTGTTGCAAGGCGGCGAACTTATATTACGCAACCACAAACAGCAGGTTGGACAGATTAAACCTCAAGTCAATATGCTGTTGTATTTTCAGGGCAATTTGACTCATTCTGTCAATGCTGTTAAAACAACGGGAACTCGCCTCAGCTTAGTTTGCGAACAGTATAGCCTTAGCCAGGCTGAGCTTCAAGATATTCCAGAGTTCACAATAGAATCTAGGG
>JAAUOQ010000374.1 GCA_012034795.1 Leptolyngbyaceae cyanobacterium CRU_2_3 | reverse complement strand
AGAGGGATTCCCATTCCTCTTTGCTAATGCCTGCTTGCTTCAAGATCTTTAGTAAAAAGGGTTTGCTGATATCGCCTGGATGAGGGTTTGGGATTGTAATCTTCAGTCCGCCTTTGACCATATTGAGATGCTTACCGCCAGAGTAAGGCCCTGAGAAACCGCATAGCTTAAGATAACGAATCAAGTCTCTGTGGCTGATGGAGCCCATCGGCGGCATTAGGCAGCTTCCTCTTGCTGAATAGTGAGTGTAATTTCATCAATCACAGGCATCTCATGTCCCAACTTCAATCCCAAGAGTATCCACCCCTCCAAAGCATCCTGAAGCATTTCACGGCAGTCTTCTAGCGTTAGGGCATTTGTCATCACACCTGGACAAGTTGGAATCTCACCGTAGAACGTGCCATCTTCCAGCAATTCGTACGTCGCCTGATGCATGGCAGATTGAATGTAGGTTGTCAAAATATTCATTGCTTGAACCTCACGCTTCTGCTCTCATTATTTTAGTCAGTAAAACGCTCCAAGTGCTGATTCCTACTCCTCCAACACCTCCACCAAATCCTCGATCGCCACCTCAAACGCACGGGCAATTTTTTGAACTGTGGCGTAGTCAATCATTGCCATCTTGTCGCGTCGAACATAGCTTCTAACAGTGCTATAGGCAACTTCAGAGCGATCGGCAACTTCTTTCAGCGTCCAACCCTTCGCCTCAGCAAGTTCTCGAATTCGCAGCCTAACTAACCCCATTTAATTATTGACAGCCGATGCAATTGCATCGTTTAATAGACTAACACCATCAAAAACGATCGCTCCTCATGCCTGGAAAACTGGAGAGCGATCGCTTCACAAGGCTTGCGCCTTCAATTCCCTCTTTCATTCCTCAAGTGCGAGGTAAGTTTATGATATCAGGAATGCAGCCGCCTGCAAGGGCGGAGCTTTGGTTTGCGCTTTTACTGAAATTTAGCCCTGCGCTCATGGGAGGACACCGATGATCTATCGGGATAGCCTCTCTCCCTGGTGTGTGATTCAACACTTACCCCAGTTTCAACATGCCATCATCGCTCGCTTTCGCAAACGCAATGATGCCGAAGAGTATATAAAAGTGATGCGACGGATGAATCCAGCGATGACTTATGAAATTGTCTTTGATCCACCGATCGCGCCTGCCGAAGACAGTAACTAAACGCGATCGCTAGCAAGCTACGCGCTAGAAAGTTACAGTAACTGGGTTAATCACCGGAGGCAGATCAAGCTCTACGATCGGCAACTGGCAAGCGCCAGAAACGATCTCGGCATGCTGCCTAACCGTGCAAATATCAAATTCCTTTAGCAGAAGCTGAATGGCTTGACCAAGTACCGTTAACTTATGATGACGGTGGAGGCTCATGCCTGCAACAAAGGCAAGCTCTGGTACATCTTCATAACCCAGAAAGTCTACAGGATGTAAAACCAAAGAGGGTTGTGTTTTTGTGAGCTTGCAAAGCCAGAGGGCACAACGAAAGTAGAAGAGCGCCAACGCTGAGGAAACTGCACTGATGAACAACACTGCGCTAAAGTGAATCGGAATTTTGAAGATAGGCAACGTGGTGACAGGGATCTCTATGAGTTGATCAGACCCCAGACTCCATCGGTAAGGTTGGAGGGATTGAAAGCCATCTTTAAAGTCGCCAAACCAGGACTTTTGTGTGTTTCGCTCTTCTAAAGTCAGATCGCTGGTGGTGAAATGATAGAGTCGTGCCAATGGCCCTAAAAATGTTGGGCAAGTAGAAGCATCATATTGATAGCCCCTACGAACTAAAACTTTTAACACTGCCGGAGAGAAATTCACCCCTATGGCTCGAAAGCCGAGTGGCTGTTGCCCGGTAATTTGCCGAATCTGATCTTCTGCCAAAGCCACTTCTCGATCAATTTCTTCTTCGGTGTAGCGGTGCAGATCGGGTTCATGATGGAATAAGTGATTGCCAATTTCGTGACCTGCCGCGGCAACAGCGGCGATCGCTTCTTGATTTTTTCTCAGCGCTGCGTCCTGTCCCGTCACGAAAACAGTGATCTTCAATCCGCGATCGCCCAGGAAATTGAGAGCACGCGGAATCACCACATCTAGATAAGAAGGGAAGGTTTGCCAATCTGGATTGCCATGAACTTTTAAGTATGACCACTGGTTATCCAAGTCCAGAGAAAGGCTGGCGATCGGCTTTTTCTTTGACTTCCGCTTCATAGGGTTTTAAAGTAGTGACTTCAACAGGAGAATTTGATGCCTTATAATGCCCTGCTCGGTTTTACCCCTGCTCGGTTCTGTCCCTCATCAGTTCCGCTCCAGTAGGCTCGTCAGGGGGCATCGTCTCACCAACAGGATTTTGTTGCTTAAGCCATTCAGATCGACTGCTACACTGAGTTTACCTTGAGGCATCCCAATAGAAATGTGTATTGAGGCGTAAATACTTCACATCAGATGCATCAAATTCTGTGCCACGCCCTAGGAGAACAATCCTTTGTGAATATGGCACACTGATGTGTAAAGGCTGTTATCGCGGCAGGACTGCTACTTCGATTGGTTCAATCCCTCGTCTTAGAAGAATTTTTCAGCGCACCCGGCATCATTCTAGATGTGCGTAGCCCATCTGAATACCAGCAAGGACATATTCCAGGCTCCATTTGTTTTCCACTGTTCACAGATACCGAGCGATCGCAAGTGGGAACCTGCTACAAGCAACAGGGTAGAGAAGAAGCCGTAGCCCTAGGATTTGCGATCGCAGGACCCAAATTTGCCCAATTTATTGCCGATGCTAAACGGTTAACTGGCGATCGCTACATCCGCGTTCACTGCTGGCGGGGCGGTATGCGGAGCGAAGCAGTTGCTTGGGTGCTAAACATGGCTGGCTTTAGAGTTGCAACCCTGGTCGGGGGATACAAAGCCTTTCGACATTGGGCGCTGAATGTCGTTCAAACACCCAAACCGCTTGTGGTTTTAGGCGGTATGACAGGTACAGGCAAAACAGATATCCTGACCGTCTTAGCGCAGCAGGGTTCACAGGTATTAGATCTAGAAGCATTGGCCAGTCACCGAGGCAGTAGCTATGGCGCGTTAGGATTGCCTGCTCAACCAACGAACGAGCAGTTTGAAAATGAGATTGCGCTCCGTTGGGCAGCGTTTGATCCGGCTCAACCGGCTTGGATTGAGGCAGAAAGCAGGCGGATTGGGCAGTGTCGGCTCCCCGATGCACTATTTAACCAGATGGAACGGGCCACAATTCTAGAAATTGTCCGCCCCAAAGCGGAGCGAATCTCGGCGTTGATTGCTCTGTATGGAACAGCCGATCGAGAGGCGCTGGTGACCGCAACTGCTCGCATTCAAAAAAATTAGGCGGACAACAGACCAAACAGGCGATCGCGTTGCTTCAGTCTGGAAACTTATCAGCAGCCTTTGACATTATTTTGAACTACTACGATAAAACGTACACGTATGATTTACAGCGGCGTCATACAGCAGTTTTTCCGATTGACGTGACCGGTCTGACTGCATCCGCAAGCGCTAAAATTCTCCTGGAAAAAGCCCAGGTCTTGTTCTCAAATCCTTGACACAAATTTATAACCAGTGTCGTCTAAATGTTCAGTGTTTACTGAACATTTAGAATATGATAGTCTTATGGTAACAAAAAGTTTACGAATCTAAAAAGATTACGAAACTCACCTGACAATCAACAGCCTGAAAGGGGGTGTGGACTTGAACAACGATCAGCCTTTTGAACAAATGCACTTTGTTGAAGAAGTGGGTTTAATGTTTGAACTGATTGGCATGCCGCGAATGTCGGGGCGAATCTTCGGCTGGTTGCTCATTTCCGAACCACCCCAGCAGTCTAACACTGCACTTGCTGAAGTTTTGCAAGCTAGCAAAGGTTCGATTAGTACGATGACTCGCTTTCTCATTCAGCTTGGCTTGGTTGAGCGGGTGAGCGTGCCAGGCGATCGCCGAGATTACTTTCAAATTAAAGCCCATGCTTGGTCGCAATTGACCAAACAGCGGCTCGTCCAAATTGGCGAATTTCGTAAGCTGGCTGCACGAGGGTTAGACTTGATGACTAGTGCCCCCCCTCAATACAAGCGCCGCCTTCAAGAGATGCATGACATTCATGCATTTTGGGAGCGAGAATTGCCTCTCGTCGATGAACGATGGGAGCAGGAAGAAGCCAAGCAGCGAATAGGTAAGGACACTTAATCATCTGGTTGTCAGGAACCGGACGGCGGCAAACTGAACTTATAACAGACGGTATCAGGGCAGTTAACTCAATCTATCTCTATTGTTTTTGCACCTTTTGTTTTGTGCTTTAACTTGCTTTTGCACTTTAACTTGCTTTTGTACTTTGAAATTGTTTTGCACCTAGGGTCTATGACGATGCAACTTCCTTTAATTGGCAAAGTTCGGCAACCTCGTCCCTGGATGATTGGGTTGCTAGCAGCAGGACTATTAGGGACTGGAGTTCTCTCCTATGCTGTAACACAGCGAAAAGCTACTGCACCTGATCTCGCCAGCATGACCGTGTCCGTTAAGTCTGAGCCATTGCAAGTTCAGATTGATGCCAGCGGCACCATACAGCCT
>JAAUOQ010000373.1 GCA_012034795.1 Leptolyngbyaceae cyanobacterium CRU_2_3 | reverse complement strand
ATGTTTCTCATGGTCGCACTTGCTACAGAAACGCTAGAACGCCGTTTCGATTCGCGCCTTTCAACATTACGCGCAGTGAAAATGACTGGGACAACCAGTTAAGCAATCGCCTAGTCGAACAGCTTGAATCAGAACTAGGTAATGCATTTGCTGAAATTGATTCAGCCATTAACCGAGAAAAGCTTTTAGAGCAGCAGTTAAGGGAACTGGGAGTAGAACCCTGGGCAATACCGCAAGAGGAAGGCGATCGCGCAATGACTAACTCACAGAATTTTGAACATAGACTTGACCAAGTTGAGACGATCGCCGCCATTCTAGTGACTCATGTTGAGGCAATCGATTCTCGACTGGAACGGATTGCAGCTAATCAGGAGCAAAGTGATCGGAGGCTGGATGGACTCACCAGTAATGTTGATGCCTTGGCAGCACTGATGGCTCAGCAGTTCCAACAGGCAGAACAAGATCGGATAGAATTCAGAGCCACAGTACAAGGCATCCTGGACGTTCTGACTCAGAGGTTTAACAGCAATGGACATTCGTAAGATTGCTCACCCAAGGTGTAAGAGCGCCACAACTTAATCTACTCAGGGCAAAATGGAGAGACAAAGAGACTCATGTTCGCAGTGGCAGAAACAACACCAACACAGCAGCCTAGCCAGATAGAAATTCCCTTTCCTAAAAACTGGGAAGCCCTTACTGAGCTTCAGCTAGAACACGAACGGCTCAACAATGGCTGGGGTATCTCAATGTCAGCATCGACAACAGCAGAGTACCTGACAAACCCAATTGTCGCGGCTGGAGGACTAGCTACTGGCAGCCACTTCCAGTGGCGGTCTGAAAAAGTGAGCCGCCTGCTACAAACCCTCCAGTCGTTACTGGCAACCTTTGAATCCAAAGGGGTGGAAATCTATCCCCGCATTCCCGTCGAGGGCATGAACCCGATCGATTTGTTTGTGCGCTTCCCCAAGAAGACACACCTGTTCATCTCGATTCGCTCCAAAGGAGACACAGAGATTGTCTACAACGAATCCAGGGAAATCCTCTATGTCAAGCGTAAAAACAAGCGGCTGAGCGAATGGCAACCCAATCCACTTATAGAACTCGCCGATTATAAGAGTTGGCTCGATAAGCATAGAGGGTTATTTGGCATGTCTTCTAAAGAAGCTCAAAAAACCCCAACTGCAAGAGTTTTAGCATTGTGGCATCCCACCCAAGTGGAGCAACACAGAGACGAGCTTTACTCCGAGCTAGGGGCAGTGAAAACCCTAGTGATTCGGAGAAAAGGAACAGCATTTGTAATTCAACAGGAGGTACTTTTAGGCTTTGTTCAAGCTTGGCTAGCCATCTATGACTAGCAAATGGCCCCTGAAACCTTGAAAACCCCTCTCCTGCAAGGAGAAAGGGCTTTCAAAATTTCAACCATCAAACCAGGAACCGAGAAGTTTCGCAGCTTCACAATCGGTAGTTCCTTATTTACTGTAGACTCTTAGCTTACCAAAAGTCTTGAGTAGGTGTACAGATTTCCGGCATTTATACGGGAATTTCACGTATAAATTGCCTTCTGTCAGGGAATTTTCGATCGATCGGTTTCTCGGTTTGGGACTCACTTCACCCATTCATTGAGAAATAAGGACATTCATCGTGTTAAATCCCTCAGCGTTAAAGGCGGTTTTGAGGCTTCGCTACAGCCTCAGCCGGACAGTCAATCTGCCCACCCACAAACCCAGGTAGCAGTCCACAGAATTTCATCCCCCCTTCAAACCCACAGCACCCTTCAGCCTGAAATCAGTGGAGGTGCTGCATGATTGCCGCCCTCCGCAACCCCCAACCCCTGGAGCGATCGCCTGAACAAATCCGCACTGCTCGCCTAATCGCTGCCCTCAGCGACATTCCTCCTGAGTTTGTTCTCACCCCGACCTCTCGCAAGATTCCCATCCGTCCTGGCTGGCAACGAGAAAACCTCTCTAGAGATGAAGTCGCACAGTTATTACAATCGGGCGGCTGGGTCAAGCGATCGGATGGCTCCAGCTATCGCCAGCAGTATGACGGCATCGCTCTCATCATTCCCCAGCCCTATGTCGTCGTCGATATTGACGGCAAGACCGCACACAAACTCTTTTGTGAAATTACAGGGCAAACCCAACCTGATAAAACCGTCGCCTGGGGTAGTGGCAAACCCCACAATGGCTCACTCCTCTATCGCCTGCCAGATGCTCTGGTCGCTCGGATCGCCAAACTACCCGGCAGCTTGTCCAAGCTGCGTCTGACTGAGTGCCCCACCTGGAAAACTGCGGGTAGTGATGGGATCGAGCTTCTCCTGCCAGGGAGCCGTGCCACTATTCCTCCCAGTGCCCACCTTGAAACATCGGGCTATGAGTTCAAGCTGGGCTGGGACTTTGGCATTCAGCCTGCACCCGATTGGGTGGTTCAGGCGATCGAGGCAGAAGTGCAACAGCGGGAATACCGAGCCGCTCATCCCTTCACGCCCCGCGATTGGAGTGAGATTGAGGTCGAAGACATCCGCAAAGCCTTAGAATTCCTCAATCCTGATTGCGGCCATGACGATTGGGTTGCCATTGGCATGGCGCTGCACTCTACAGGGAATGCAGACTATTTAGACCTGTGGGAGGAGTGGAGCTGCCAAAGCCACAAGTACAAAGCTGGAGAGTGTGAGCAGCGCTGGGACTCCTTTCGAGCCGATGGCGGTATTGGGTTAGGACGATTGTTCGCACTCGCAGGCATTCGCATCACGACAGCTAGACTGCCGAGCCAGGGCTTTGCGCTGCTGCCGGGGGGTCAGACAGAAGCAGAACACCCCTCGGATCGCGATCGCCTCATTGCCAAGCGGATGTTTACCTTCCGCTCCAACTACAAAGCCGCAACGGATCGCGCCTTCCACTTGAGCGATCATCCCGAAGTGGACACCACCTGGTATCAAGGCTGGCAGTTCGGTGATCCGCTTAGCCCTCAACTCTGTGCCCAAACGATTTTGATTCGCGGCGGACTAGGCAGCGGCAAAACTGAAGCCACCCTGAGAGTGCTGGCTCAGGTGGCACAAGATCGCCAAATCATCTGGATTACTGCTCGTCGCAATCTCAACCGCAACACTGAAGCTAGGGCACAGGCGATCGGACTGGAGGTCTATAACTATCAAGATGATGTCGCTACCTTCCGCTGGATGTTAAGAACCGGACAACCGGGTCTGTTTATGTTTTGTTTGGAGGGACTCTCCGACTACCACACCCAAACGATTGATTGGTCTAAAGCGATCGTTGTGGTCGATGAGTTCTCTGGGGTACGGGCTGAAGCGCCTGCGTCCAAGCCGGGGGTGTTTGCTGAATACGAACGCTGCTTAAGGGAAGCCGGAACCTTGCTGGCCCTCGATGCCCACTTGAGCGATCTCGATCTCGATATCCTGGAGATGTATCGCGGCGACTTCAGCCGTCATCTCTATCGGCAAGTGGCACAATCCTCAACTTGGAACGTCAATTGGGCTGAGTGCCGCACGAAAGCGGGAGAACTGTCCCTCAGTCATGACGGCATCGGGTATAGCTGGGTGGAGTCTGAGCTAGCCGCTGGATTCAGGTTGGCAATTCCGGCGGATTGCAAGCTGATGGCGAAGACGCTGGCCCTACACTGTCAGCAATTAGGCTACCCCGTGGCACTCGCGACTTCTGAAACCGTGGAGTTTAATGGGCGATTTTTCCCCATCCCGATCAACTGCTTCAAGACCAAAGCATTCGAGCGCTGATCTATACGCCGGTCGCCCAAAACGGGTTAGATATTCAGACCCATTTTGACAAAGGTTTGCTGCTCTACTCTGGCATCATTCTCCCTGACCAGGCATTGCAGATGATGGCGAGGTGTCGCCAATGCCAGGACTGGACGATCTCTGCTCCTAGGCGATCGCTCAATCCCGCTCTTTCCTTCAATGCTCTAACTGAGAAGAAAATTGCTAAGACTTCAGCCGGGTTACTCGATGCCCTGACCGCCTTGAATGAATCGACATCCGTGCCTGGAGCGGCATGGGGTACGGCTCAGCGGATGATTGGTGAGGTCTGTGGTGCCTATGCCTCAGAAGCGCTGTATGGCTTGCTCCAAGATCAATTTGCCACGCTTCCCACGATCGAATTGCCTGCCAACTCAATGCTGCATCGCACTTATTGTCAGCAGATTAAACAACAGGAAGCCGCAGCCGTGCTCGCAGCCGATATCCAACGGGGACAAGAACTGCTCGATCGCCAACGCCAACCGGCGACTGATGCAGAAGTCTGGGATATCCAGGCAGCAACTCTGGCTGAGAAATATCCCAAGCTTTGGGATGCGGCTCAAGCGGCGGCGCTATCGAGTGAAGGTCGGGCAGAGGCGATCGCCTTGATTAGCCAGATCCGTGCTCAGCGATTGGGTAAGCTGAAAAATTGGGTGGAGGCAGAACACTTAGCAGAGCAGGGTTTAGCGGTTTTGCTCTCTCGCATGGGACGCCGGTCGCCCAATCCCTACAGTCCAGGATTTAAGCGTTACCAGAACTTGCAGTTCTATCACGTCCTCCAGCTTGGGGATCTCGTGAAACTGCAAGAACTGACAGAGATGGGCAAA
>JAAUOQ010000024.1 GCA_012034795.1 Leptolyngbyaceae cyanobacterium CRU_2_3 | reverse complement strand
TGAAATAGTTATAGCAATCCTCAATCAGTCACGAGAAAACCCAAGAGGGGTTTGGGGAATTCGTCCCCAAGGCGAGGGCAACGCTCCCTCCACCCCTTCTCGCCAATTATTGGGATTGCTATATATTCACAATATTCACAAACAAATCGCAAGCAAGCTGGAATTGCAAATTCTGCTACCGTAAATAATATGAAGCGGACTAAAATTCTAGGTTCGCAAAGGCTCAGGTTAGGGGCACTATGGCACTGATTGTCCAAAAGTATGGTGGTACGTCGGTTGGGTCGGCAGAAAGAATTCAAGCTGTGGCACAGCGGGTGATTAAGACCGTAAAAGCAGGTAATTCTCTGGTGGTCGTGGTTTCAGCCATGGGCAAAACTACCGATGGGTTGGTAAAGCTAGCCCACGAAATTTCCGCTGCTCCCAGCCGTCGCGAAATGGACATGCTGTTGTCTACAGGAGAGCAAGTCTCGATCGCTCTCATGAGTATGTCCTTGCAAGAACTAGGACAGCCTGCCATCTCCATGACGGGCGCACAGGTTGGCATTGTTACCGAAGCCGAACACACCCGTGCCCGCATTCTCAGTATTGAAACTGAGCGGCTAGAGCGGCACTTACGCGAAGGTCAAGTTGTGGTAGTTGCTGGGTTTCAAGGCATTTCCAGCCTGGCTGATCTAGAAATTACCACCCTGGGGCGCGGCGGCTCAGATACTTCTGCTGTGGCCTTGGCGGCGGCACTCAAAGCCGATGCTTGCGAAATCTACACGGATGTTCCAGGAATCTTGACGACTGACCCCCGCCTGGTGCCCGATGCTCAGCTGATGTCAGAAATTACCTCTGACGAAATGCTAGAACTAGCGAGCTTGGGTGCGAAGGTCTTGCACCCACGGGCTGTAGAAATTGCCCGTAATTACGGTGTGCTATTGGTGGTGCGATCGAGCTGGTCAGAAGACCCTGGCACAAAGGTGCTGTCTCCCAGTCCGCAACCTCGCCCGCTGCAAGGGCTGGAAATTACGCATTCAGTAGATGCGGTTGAGTTTGATACCGATCAAGCAAAGGTGGCAATGCTGCGTGTACCCGATCGCCCAGGGGTAGCAGCACGGTTGTTTGGCGAAATTGCTCGTCAAGATTTAGATGTCGATCTGATCATTCAGTCGATTCACGAGGGCAATACCAACGACATTGCCTTTACAGTCAGAAAGCACTCCCTGAATCGGGCAGAGTCCGTGGCAACGGCGATCGCTCCTGCCTTACGCAACGATGCCGACCCAACCTCTGGCGAAGCTGAGGTCATGGTGGAACGGCAGATGGCCAAAGTGAGCCTAGCAGGAGCCGGGATGATTGGGCGGCCTGGGGTGGCGGCGCAAATGTTTTCGACCCTGTCAGCAGCAGGGATTAACATTCAGTTGATCTCGACCTCGGAAGTGAAAATTAGCTGTACCGTTGCGGTTGAAGATTGCGATCGCGCTGTGGAGGCGCTGTGTCAAGCCTTTGATGTCAGTAGTTCTCCGGCTCACCTCAAAAGTGAAGTTCAAGCCACACCTGCACTGAACCTACCTCCCGTCCGGGGGGCTGCCCTCGATCTAAAACAGGCTCAGCTAGCCATTCGTCATGTTCCCGATCGTCCAGGCATGGCCGCGAAAATTTTTAGCCTACTGGCAGACCACAACATCAGCGTAGATATGATTATTCAATCTCAGCGCTGCCGCTTAATCGATGGCGTAGCCACCCGCGATATTGCCTTTACCGTGGCTCAAATTGATGCGGGTGAAGCCCAAACACTCTTGCAACGGGCAGCTACGGAATGGGGGCATGGAGCGGTGACAGTGGATCAAGCGATCGCCAAAGTCAGCATTGTCGGTACGGGCATGGTCGGTCGTCCAGGAGTAGCTGCTCGCATGTTCGAGGCATTAGCCCAGGAGCAAATCAACATTCAAATGATTGCAACTTCTGAGATTAAAATTAGCTGCGTTGTGCCCGAAACAGAAGGAGTCCGGGCACTGCAAGCGATTCACCGCGCCTTTGACCTGGCGGGAACCGAACGGATCACAGTACCTGCCTAGTAGTCTCAACTCTCTGAAGCTCAGTGGATCGAAAATTGGGCAGTTATGGTGCGCTTCGCGTACCACAACTGCCGAAAAACCTGGGTTTTAGAAGTAGGGTATTAGGCTTTTCGATCTACTGAAGCTGGGTCATAAAGAACAACGTTTTCCTGCTCGTTTGGGTCATTGCGAGCTACCAGCGCATGAGCAGGTTCGGCTGCACTAAGGTTATGGGGTTAGTGGGGAACACCAGGAGGAATAAAAATGAAATCCCCTGCTTCGTTGATCACTGATTGCTTAAGTCCTTGACCATAGCGCGTTTCCACGCGACCCTGAATCAGATAAATCGCTGTTTCATAGTCCCGGTGAAAATGTGGCTCAGCCGATCCACCAGGCGGAATAATCACCAGATTCATAGAAATCCCTTTTGCGCCAGCCGTAGCTTCAGAGATGCCTACAATAAGAGGCAATCGCTGACGTGTGAGGGTTTCAGAATCGGGACGCACCGTGACAATTTCCCCAGGGTGTGGATCAGATTCCCCAGGCTGATGGGGCTGGTTAGATGGGGGCTGGTCTGATAACGCAGCCTTTGGTAGTGCCATAACATTTCTTCCTTGGTAAATGAGAATTGATATTTACAAGAATCAATTTTGGTTTCAGAATAAATGCCCAGATTGGGTTTAGACGCACTCCCCGTGTAAGTCCATGATAAGTGCATGATTATAGGTAGATATTATCCCGCCTTAGTCTTTGGCTGGGATAGTCCTTGAAGGCGATCGCCCCAGTTTTGAGGATTTGTAAAGCTGATCTTGTCAAAGGCAGATCTTGCTAGATCTCTTTCGTTAAGATCAGGTTGGCACTGTCTAGAGGTTGCTTCAACGTGAAGATTCTTGTCGTGGAAGATGATGGTCTGCTTGCAAAAGCACTAACCACAGTTCTAACCGACCAAACCTACGCAGTAGAGGTTGCCAGCGATGGGGAAGCTGGATGGAATTTGATTGAACTCTATGCTTATGATCTCGTTCTGTTGGACGTTGTATTACCCAGGCTAGATGGAATTAGTCTTTGCCGACGGGTGCGATCGCACGGTTATCAAATGCCAATCTTGCTCTTAACGGGGCGAGACAGCAGCCACGACAAAGCCATTGGCTTAGATGCAGGCGCAGATGATTACGTCGTGAAACCCTTTGACCCTGAAGAGCTAGCAGCGCGGGTGCGGGCCCTCTTGCGTCGGGGGGCAGTCACAGCCGCACCTGTGTTGAAGTGGGGCAATCTACGGCTTGATCCAGGCAGTTGCGAAGTCACCTATGCTGAGCAATCACTGCCGTTGACCCCCAAAGAATATGCCTTGCTGGAGCTATTTTTGCGAAATCCTCAACGCATCTTTAGCTGCGGCATGGTGCTAGAGCATCTTTGGGCATTTGAAGAGATCCCTGGAGAAGATGCCGTGCGAACCCATATTAAAGGCTTGCGGCAGAAGTTGAAAGCGGCTGGAGAAACGAATCTGATTGAGACTGTTTATGGAATTGGCTATCGTCTGAAAGCCACCGAAGCAAAGGTAGAGGTTCGGACACCCAAAACAACGCAGCCCTTACCAGAAAGTGATCTTCGACAGCAGACCTTGGCAGCGATCGCTGGAATTTGGGAAAAGTTTCAGGGCCGTATCGATCAGCAGATAACAGTGTTGGAGCAAGCGGCCGCTGCCCTGGAACAACAAACGCTGAGTCAGCCACTTAGACAACAAGCAATCCAGGAGGCACACACGCTGGGTGGCTCGCTGGGTACTTTTGGATTGCCCGATGGCTCTGAGATGGCTCGAACAATGGAACGTCTACTGAAGTCTGATGCGCTGCTCCCCGATCAGGTCAGTATGGTTCGAGATGGAGTGAGTAGATTACGGCAAATTACTCAGCGATCGCCCCATTCATTAATATCCCCATCAATATCCTCATCAACATCCCCATCAATATCCTCATCAACGACAAATTCAGCAACGGGTGCAGTAACAGATCAAGTAACACATGGAGTAACAGGTGCAGCACTAGGCGTAGTGACTCCAACCCAGTCCAACCCTCTGCATCCTAAAGTTATGGTTGTGGATGATGATCCCATGCTTTTCGCCCTTTTGCAGCAGATCCTGGAACCCTGGGGCATGACACTCACCCCGTTAGAAGACCCTCGTCAGTTCTGGGACATTTTGGAAGCCACGTCTCCTGACTTGCTGATTTTAGATATTGAAATGCCCTATATCAACGGCATTGAACTCTGCCAAGCAGTCCGGGAGCATTCTCGCTGGAGTCACTTACCTATTTTGTTTCTCACTGTTCATACCCATGCTGATAGGGTGAATCAGGTCTACACAGTGGGGGCAGATGATTTTGTTAGTAAACCGATCGTTGGGCCAGAATTAGTGACGCGCATCCTTAATCGTCTAGAGCGCATTAAGCTGCTACAAGCGACCACTGCTGCTCTGCACCAAGCCAAGTTAGCAGGCAGCGAAAAGAGCAAAGATCAATTAGAACTGCGTGTTGCAGAGCGCACGGCCGAACTGATCAGCATCAACGAGCAATTGCGGATAGAACTGAGGGAACGCCAGCAAATTGAAGAGGCGTTGCGGGTGTCACAAATTCGCTTTGCTGGAATCTTGGAGATTGCCGATGATGCCATCATTGCGATTAATAGCACCCAACACATCACTTTATTTAATCAGGGAGCCGAAAAGATTTTTGGGTACACTGCTCCAGAAGTGATGAATCAGCCCCTAGATTTACTCTTGCCTGTCCGCTTTGCCCCAGCCCATTGGCATCATGTCGTTGACTTTGCCCAAATGCCTCAGCCTGCCCGCCGTATGGGAGAGCGCCGCGAGATTTTTGGTCGCCGTAAAACGGGAGAAGAGTTCCCGGCGGAAGCCTCTATTTCCAGGTTAGAGGTGGAAGGTGACACTGTATTTACCGTGATTTTGCGAGACATCACTGCCCGTAAGCAGGCAGAGCAAGCTTTGGAGCAACTGAGTCGGCAAAACGAACTGCTCTTAAATTCTGTGGGCGAGGGGCTGTGTGGACTAAATTTGCAGGGCCATATTACGTTTGTTAATCCAGCAGCAGCGAGACTCCTGGGCTATGCGATTACAGACTTGATCAACCAGCCGATTCAGTGTATCTTGCCTGATGCAGAAAATAGTTTAATTTGGGCATCGCTGCAAGATGGCATGATTCATCAAGCCCTCCAGTCCATGTTTTATCGTCAGGATGGCTCTAGTTTTCCGGTGGAGTATGCCAGCACTCCGATTCGAGAACAAGGGGCGATCGTTGGTCGTGTCATTACCTTTCAAGACATCACCGAACGACAACTGGTAGAACGAATGAAAAATGAATTTATTTCGGTCGTCAGCCACGAACTGCGTACCCCATTAACCTCCATTCATGGTTCCCTGGGAATGCTGTCCAGCGGCTTACTTGATGCCCAATCTGAAACGGGTAAACGCTTACTAGAGATTGCAGTTAATAGTACCGATCGCTTGGTCCGACTGATCAACGATATCCTGGATATTGAACGCATCGAATCCGGACAGGTGATGATGACGAAACAAATTTGCGATGTGTCTGAGTTGATGACCAAAGCTGTCGAGGTTATGCAAGTAATGGCTGAAAAATTTGGCGTGACTATCGTGGTTTCACCCTTAGCCACTTCAGTCTGGGCAGATCCCGATCGCCTGATTCAAACCTTAACGAATCTACTCAGTAACGCCATCAAGTTTTCACCCTCTGGTAGTACAGTTTGGCTCAAGGCAGAACTGGGGAATGGGGAGTGGGGAATGAGGAATCGGGAGGCACACCTCACTCCTTACCCGCCACACCCCACTCCTGCTATTCTCTGCACTATCAAAGACCAAGGACGAGGCATTCCTCAAGATAAGCTGGAAACCATTTTTGAGCGCTTTCAACAGGTGGATGCGTCTGACTCGCGCAACCAGGACGGAACTGGATTGGGGCTAGCCATCTGTCGCAATATTGTCCAGCAACATGGAGGACGAATTTGGGTTGAAAGTGTGTTGGGTGAAGGCAGTACATTTTACTTCACGTTGCCAATTGAGAAGAAATTGGAGGGTGAAGCAATTATTTCTCATTAATTGCTTACATTAAGTGCTTATTTGAATATCTCATTAATATATTGAACCCATACACTTCCATTACCTGCTGTAGATCAACTTGAATGTTGAGGTGTGAGAAATAAAATCAACCAACGTTGCATTACCTCCTATTTGAGACTTTTTGAATTCATGACTAAACGTATTCTCATTATTGACAACGAGCAGTATATTCAAGAAGTCATCCAAATTTGCTTGCAAACTACCGCAGGCTGGCAGGTGATGGCAGTCAGTTCGGGGCGTGACGGCATCGCCAAAGCAGAAGTTGAACAGCCCGATGCGATTTTATTAGATGTGATGATGCCTGATATGGATGGACTCACGACCTTTCAGGTGTTGCAAGACCATCCAGATACTCGCCCCATTCCTGTTATTTTATTGACTGCCAAGGTGCAGTCTTCTGATCGTTGTCGCTATGAAGAACTGGGAGTAAAGGGCACGATCGCGAAGCCCTTTGATCCCTTAGAGTTAGCCAGTCAAGTAGCAACAATCTTGGGTTGGAGCCTTTGAGCGATCGCTGAAGCTGGGTTAATGAGGTTGGAAATAAGGTATTGCTCTCAATTTCTAAATTATCCAACAATCCTAACAAGATCCACAAACATGGGATAGTGGTAGAAATGCAATCGCCTAAACAATTGTAGATCTGCCACCTGCTCATTCTTGCCATCGCTCAAAGGAAACTCATGACTGCTGCTTACATCCAAGACAATGATTTTGATGCCCTCATCACTGACGAAACACTAGTTGTGGTTGACTGCACAGCCAGTTGGTGTGGCCCATGCCGCAAAATTGCCCCCCTCATTGATCAACTAGCTGAAGCCTACGAAGGTCGGGCTAAGGTTGTCAAGCTTGATCTGGATCAAAACAAGCGGGTTGCCAGCAAATACAGCATTCGCAGCATTCCAGCGGTGATGCTGTTTAAGAATGGTGAATTAGTTGAAAACCTGGTCGGTGTTGCCCCATACGAAACCTTTACCAGTGCCGTCGAAAAGCATCTTTAGGGAATCCCCCCATTGAGCAACTGAACCGTGACTCACTGCCCTGATAGTTTGGCTCAAATCTGCGAAGTCTAGCTCAGCGTCTTCAATCCAGTCTTCTAGATTTTGCTTAACCGTGTGATAGTCAAATGGCAAGACGTTAAGAGAAGCTAAATAGCTGCCAATTTTAGCCAGTGTCTCATTAAATGCGTCCTGAGCCTGATGTTGGTGTTGTTCAGCCTGGTCTAGTAATCACTGGCGGGTTGAGTCCACTTGAGAGGTAATCGCGTTGATTTCCACCTGGTTCAGATCTGTCCGCTGTTGTAGCCATGCTGCAATTTTGGGGCGATCATTCTGAGACAGCCCTGCAAAAGCTGCGGTTTCTGCATAGACAGGATTGAGGTTGAATATCCTTTGGAGATGACGTTTGATCCTATCCGGATGGAACTCAGATTTGTGGGCGTGTTGGAGATAATCTTGGAAAACATCAGAACTATCCTGAAGATTCGCCTGGGTTCGGGCTGCCCAGCGGCGTGGTTTCTTCGAGATTTGCTGCACCGCTAACCGCAGCCCTTGCAAAATTTGCCGAATTTGGGCATCGTTGAGGCTGGGGATCTGCTGGAGTGGGTCGGCTAAGGCTGTCCAATGGTCTCGCTGGTTTTGATCCAGGCTTTTACGGCGATCGAGTAAAGCGGTTAATTCTTGGGGGTCAAAGTCTGGAAATGCCAGACCTAAATCGATCGCTTCTTCCTGAACGCTTTGCAGTAGCTTGTGCAACTTACGCTCTATCCGCTCTGGAGTCAGTTTTTTAGAGCGGGTGTGCCTGAGATAGGCATCTATCTTTTGCCAGACTTCAGTACCAGGGACTGACTATCGTCCCGCTCAACGCACTGCCGCTTGAGGCTCCACTTCCGTTTCATCTGAGCTACTCCAAGACGCGATTGTCCTCAGAGCATCGCTCAAGCGATCCTACGTTCGATGGTTCAGCGGCACCCGACTTCGACTCAATCGGAGATGGCTATCACGCACAAAGCAAAATTTGTCATTTGTGATTAGTCCATTGAGGTTTGTAGCCAGATGTGACAATTTCCTTAAGACCCTACTCTATCCGCCTTCTTTGTTAGAGAATTCTAGGTTAGCTAGAGTTAACAGTTTTTTATCCTCTAGATGACCCTTTCTTTGCTATCTCCAGGGCATCAATAATGAACAGCAACGGACTGCCACCCAACAGGGCCTATACGATCCACAGTTCGAGCACGACGCTTGTGGTGTTGGTTTCATCGTGCACATGAAGGGAGAAAATCCCATGGGATCGTAGAGCAGGCGTTGACGATCCTGTTGAACCTGGATCATCGCGGTGCTTGCGGTGCAGAAACCAATACTGGCGATGGCGCAGGTATTCTAATGCAAGTACCGCACCAGTTCTTAAAGAAAGTGGCAGGTGCAGAGAAGATTGTGCTGCCCGATGCCGGACAATACGGCGTCGGCATGATCTATGCCTCGTCGGATGCGGCAACCCGTGAGCAAAGTCGGCGGGCTTTTGAAACAATCGTGGTGGAAGCAGGACAACGGGTTTTGGGCTGGCGCGATGTACCCACAAATCATGCCTCTTTAGGCAATACTGCCAGGTCTAGCGAACCCTTTATGCAGCAGGTGTTCATTCAGCGATCGCCAGACTTGGCGGATGATCTGGCGTTTGAGCGGAAGCTCTATGTCATCCGTAAGCAATCTCATAGTGCGATTCGGGCCGCAAAAATTGATCCCTATTGGTATCCCTCTAGCCTTTCGTGCCGCACCATCGTGTACAAAGGTATGCTAATGCCTGTGCAGGTAGGGCAGTATTATCCGGATCTCCAAGATCCAGATATGGAAAGCGCCCTAGCACTGGTGCATTCCCGCTTTAGCACCAATACTTTTCCAAGCTGGGAGCGATCGCACCCCTACCGCTACATCGCTCACAATGGCGAAATTAATACACTGCGCGGCAACATTAACTGGATGCATGCCCGCCAATCGCTATTTGAGTCAGCGCTATTTGGCGATGACATGAAGAAAATCCAGCCTGTGATTAACATTGAGGGCAGCGACTCACTGATTTTTGACAACGCTTTGGAACTGCTGGTACTGGCTGGGCGATCGCTACCCCATGCAGTGATGATGATGATCCCAGAACCCTGGACAGCGCACGAGTCGATGAGCGAGGAGAAAAAAGCATTCTATAAGTATCATTCCTGTCTGATGGAGCCTTGGGATGGCCCGGCATCCATCGCTTTTACAGACGGCACCGTGATGGGGGCAGTGCTCGATCGCAATGGGCTGCGGCCTCCCGCTACTACGTCACCAAAGATGATCTGGTGATCATGGCATCGGAAGCAGGTGTCTTACCAATTGAGCCAGAACGAGTGGCGTTTAAAGGTCGCCTCCAGCCAGGCCGGATGTTTCTGGTAAATATGCAGGAAGGTCGAATCATTGCGGATGAGGAAATCAAGCATCAAATTGCCACTGAGCATCCTTACCGCGAGTGGATTGATCAACACATGGTGGAACTGGCGCAACTGCCAGACCCTTCGCCAGAGACACTTAGAGTACAGGAACCTTTGTCCTTGCAGGCAGCAGATTTAACTACAGTGGTACAGCGGCAAACTACCTTTGGCTATACCTTTGAAGATCTGCGTCTGCTGCTAACCCCGATGGCCCGCGACGGGGTTGAGGCGGTTGGCTCCATGGGGGCAGATACACCCCTGGCGGTACTCTCAGATCGACCGAAACTCTTGTATGACTACTTTCAGCAGTTATTTGCCCAGGTGACAAACCCACCAATTGACTCGATTCGTGAAGAGATCATCACCTCTGCCGAAAACGACGATTGGCTCAGAGCGCAACTTGCTGAAGCCCGAACCCGAAAGCTGTCATCTGATTGAACTGAAAACGCCAATTCTCAGCAACGAAGAGCTAGCAAAGCTGAAAGGACTGTCTCAGACTGGATCTGCCTCCGGGTTTGCCTCCGTAACAATTCCCATCCTGTTCAATCCCAATGCGGGTGTAAAGGGTCTAGAGTCGCCATTGCCGAAATTTTTGCTCAGTCCGATCAGGCGATCGCATCGGGCATTAATATCCTGATCCTCAGCGATCGCGGGGTAGACTCCAGCCACGCCCCCATTCCAGCGCTGCTGGCGGTAGCGGGTCTGCATCATCACCTGATTCGGCAAGGGACGCGCACCCGCGTTGGACTGGTGCTGGAGTCGGGCGAGCCGCGTGAAGTTCACCACTATGCTTTGCTGATTGGCTATGGCTGCGGGGCGATTCATCCCTATCTTGCCTTCGAGACAATCGCTGATATGATTCGGCAGGGCTTGCTGGTCAATGCAGAGTTTAAACCAGTAGAGTTCAAAACGGCTTGCAAGAACTACATCAAAGCTGCCACTAAGGGCGTTGTCAAAGTTGCTTCCAAGATTGGCATTTCCACCCTTCAGAGCTATCGCGGGGCCCAGATCTTTGAAGCGATCGGGCTAAACCAATCGGTGATCGATCAATACTTCACTTGGACGGCGTCCCGCATTGAAGGTGCAGATCTGGAAGTCATTACCAGAGAAGCTATTTCTCGACATCATCATGCTTTCCCCGATCGCGAGGTGAATGGCCGAACGCTAGATGTGGGAGGAGAATATCAGTGGCGCAAAGAAGGGGAAGCCCACCTCTTTAGTCCTCAAACTATTCACACCCTACAAAGGGCAGTCCGCGAGGGCAACTATGCCCTTTACCAACAGTATGCATCGCTGGTCAACCAACAGAACCAGCAACACTATACCCTGCGCGGATTATTGGAATTTCAGCAGCGTCAACCTGTGCCGATCGAGTCAGTAGAACCCGTGGAAGCGATTATGAAACGCTTTAAAACGGGGGCAATGAGCTATGGCTCTATCTCCAAAGAGGCTCATGAAGCGCTGGCGATCGCCATGAACCGCATTGGTGGCAAGTCGAATACTGGCGAAGGAGGAGAAGATCCGGAGCGCTATACTTGGACGAACGAACAGGGGGATTCTAAAAACAGTGCCATCAAACAGGTGGCATCGGGTCGGTTTGGGGTAACGAGTTTATATCTGACCCAAGCCAGGGAAATTCAGATCAAGATGGCCCAGGGCGCAAAGCCAGGAGAGGGCGGTCAGTTGCCGGGTGGCAAGGTATATCCCTGGATTGCCAAGGTGCGCCACTCCACCCCAGGAGTCGGACTGATTTCGCCACCGCCGCACCACGATATTTACTCGATCGAAGACTTAGCTGAACTGATCCATGACTTGAAAAATGCTAACCGGGCGGCCCGAGTCAGCGTCAAGCTGGTTTCTGAAGTAGGGGTGGGAACGATCGCTGCGGGTGTAGCCAAAGCCCATGCTGATGTGGTGTTGGTTTCAGGGTTTGATGGTGGCACAGGGGCATCTCCCCAAACTTCAATTAAGCACGCCGGACTCCCCTGGGAATTGGGACTGGCTGAAACGCATCAGACGTTGGTGCTGAATAATCTGCGATCGCGGATTGTCGTAGAAACCGATGGACAAATGAAGACCGGACGAGACGTGGTAATTGCTGCCCTGCTGGGAGCGGAAGAGTTTGGGTTTGCGACTGCACCCTTGGTTACATTGGGCTGCATCATGATGCGTGTCTGCCATCTCAACACTTGCCCGACTGGGGTGGCCACCCAAAACCCAGAACTCCGGAAAAACTTTACAGGCGATCCGCAGCACACCGTCAACTTCATGCAATTTATTGCCCAAGAAGTCCGGGAACTGATGGCAGAGCTTGGCTTCCGCACGATCAACGAAATGATTGGTCGTACTGATATTCTCGAACCGAGAAAAGCAGTTGAGCATTGGAAGGCCAAAGGACTAGACTTCTCTAAGATTCTCTACCAGCCCCAGGTAGGCGCAGAGGTAGGGCGCTATTGCCAAATTCCGCAAGATCACGGACTAGAAAAATCCCTGGATCTGACGGTGCTACTGGATTTATGCCAAGGAGCGATCGCGCGGGGCGAAACCGTTAAAGCCACGTTGCCCATTCAGAATATCAATCGTGCGGTGGGCACCATCCTGGGTAACGAAATCACCAAACGCCATTGGGAAGGGCTACCCGAAGATACCGTCCATTTGCACTTTCAGGGCAGTGCCGGTCAGAGCTTTGGGGCATTTTTACCCAAAGGCGTCACCCTCGAACTAGAAGGCGATGCCAACGACTACTTGGGTAAGGGACTCAGTGGCGGTAAGCTGATTCTCTATCCTCCCAAAGCGTCCACCTTTGTGGCTGAGGAAAACATTATCATCGGCAATGTTGGACTCTACGGTGCTACCAGCGGCGAAGTCTACATTCGAGGCATCGCTGGTGAACGATTTGGTGTTCGTAACTCTGGTGTCAATGCGATCGTCGAAGGGGTTGGCGATCACGGTTGTGAATACATGACAGGCGGCAAAGTCGTCGTTTTGGGGGCGACTGGACGCAACTTTGCTGCTGGCATGAGCGGTGGCGTTGCCTACATTTTGGATGAGTTAGGCGACTTCGCCAGCCGTTGCAACAAACAGATGGTGGGATTGGAAACCCTGGAAGATCCAGAAGAAATCAGCGATCTCCAACAGATGATCCAGCGCCATGCCCACTATACCCAGAGCCAAAAGGCTGCTAAGGTTCTGGCAGATTGGCAGCAGATGGTGCCAAAGTTCGTCAAAGTCATGCCTAAAGACTACAAGCGGGTGTTACAAGCGATCGCCACAGCTATCTCAGAGGGATTGAGCGGCGACGATGCTCTCACGGCCGCGTTTGAAGCCAATGCCCGTGATGTTGCCCGGATTGGTGGCAGCTAAAATTCTCCGGTATGCCGGTAGGGTCGCACAGTTGTGCGACCCTTTCTAATCTAAAACTGACTTGCTATTTCTGAAACCAGACTATTCCTGAGACAAGACTATTCCTAGGACAAGATTATGGGAAAACCAACCGGCTTTATTGAATATCTCCGTGAACTCCCTTCTGAATCGGCTCCGCTCGATCGCATCCAAAATTGGGATGAATTTCATCTGCACATGCCAGAGGAAAACCTGCGAACCCAAGGTGCCCGCTGTATGGATTGCGGCATCCCCTTTTGCCATAGCGGTACTCTGATCAGCGGCATGGCCAGCGGTTGCCCGATCAATAACTTAATTCCTGAATGGAACGACCTGGTCTATCGGGGGCTGTGGCGCGAGGCGCTCGATCGGCTGCACAAAACCAACAACTTTCCAGAATTTACGGGTCGGGTTTGCCCTGCCCCTTGCGAAGGTTCCTGTGTCCTCGGCATCAACAACCCGCCTGTCACTATTAAGAATATTGAGTATTCAATTGTCGAAAAAGGCTGGCAAGAAGGCTGGATCACACCGGAACCACCCATGCAGCGCACAGGCAAACGGGTCGCTGTGATTGGCTCTGGGCCAGCGGGTTTGAGTGCTGCCGCTCAACTCAACAAAGCCGGACATTGGGTAACGGTGTTTGAACGGGCCGATCGCCCTGGTGGACTGTTGATGTATGGCATTCCCAACATGAAGCTGGATAAGCAGGCAGTGGTACAACGCCGCCTGGCTATTCTGGAGCAAGAAGGGGTCAAGTTCCTGTGTAGCACCGAAGTGGGCAAAGACTTACCTGCTGAAACCCTGTTAAAGGACTTTGATGCCGTTGTACTGTGTACAGGAGCGACAAAGCCGCGTGATCTGCCGATTGCGGGGCGATCGCTAAACGGTATTCACTTTGCAATGGATTTCCTCACAGGCAACACCAAGGCAGTGTTGGATCAACAGAAAAACGGCAGCTTCATCTCAGCTGAAGGCAAAGATGTGGTGATTATTGGCGGGGGTGACACGGGCACAGACTGCGTGGGTACATCGATTCGGCAGGGCTGCCACAGCTTGGTGCAGCTAGAAATCATGCCGCAGCCGCCAGTAGCACGCGCGGCCAACAACCCCTGGCCGGAGTGGCCCAAGGTTTACAAGCTAGACTACGGACAAGAGGAAGCGGCGGCTCAGTTCGGTGCTGATCCGCGCGTTTATTTGACTACAGCAACTGAGTTTGAGAGCGATCAGAATGGTCATATTAAAGCCGTTCATACTGTGCAAGTGCAGTGGGAGAAAAATGACAAAGGCCAGTTCATCCCCCAGCATGTTCCGGGTACCGAAAAAATCTTGCCTGCACAACTCGTCCTCCTGGCTATGGGCTTTTTAGGGCCTGAGCAATCCCTGCTCGATGCCCTAGGACTGGAGCGAGATCCCCGCAGCAATGTTAAAGCGGATTATGGGCAATATGCCACCAGCCTTCCAGGGGTGTTTGCAGCAGGAGATTGCCGTCGCGGTCAAAGCCTGGTCGTTTGGGCGTTTAATGAAGGACGTGGAGCGGCCCGCGCATGCGATCTCTACTTGATGGGAAGTACAGATCTGCCCTAAGCGAATATCTTAAAGGCAATCATGGCTACGCAAATTGCCTTCCCGTTCTTGAGGGCTTTGCTCCCTGGCTAACTGACAAAACTCCCAACCCTCTGGTTTTTCGTAGGTTGGTGTTGAGTAAAGCGAAATCCAACGGAAACTATGCCAGCGTTGGGTTTCACTGGATTCAAACCAGCCTACGAAAAAAGATTTATCTCAATGGCGTCTCATACCCATTTGAATTGGCTATGAGGCAGATGTTTTTGGGTTTGATCAGTCCAGTAATCTCTGCGGCACGCAATATCGTGATGCCAAAGAAATCACCCAGCTTTACATTATTTGATTCATCAACAATGTAAAGCTGTTTGGATACAGCAATTCCAAATCCAAAATTTGATGGCTCTGAAAGCCTTATACCTAAAGAGGTTACAATCGTTTATCATTCTAGCGATCGTAGAACGGTATAAAATCATTCTGAATTTGAAATTGCTGGTTTGTATAAAAAGATTTCGCCTCATTCTTAATTAACGTTCAGCCTCTAAGCTGACTTACCATAAATTTGTCCAAACTTTGATACCAGACAGGAGAACTAATGTATGCCTGTTTGCTATCTAGCTTGTTAGCTTGAAGTATGTAGCTTGTTAGCTTGAAGTAAGATACAGGTCAGGCCGATACGCTGGCATGTTGCCTGAGCTTCCGCATGGCTTTAACCTCGACCTGCCTGGCTCGTTCCCTGGAGAAGCCAAATACCTCACCCACTTCAGCCAGACTTCTGCTCTTGCCATCGTGTAGCCCATAGCGCAGAGCGATCAGTTCTCGCTCTTTATCACTCAGCAGGTGAGATATTGCTGACATTGGTCGCGAGCAACAATCACTTCCATTTCTCGCTGCTGCTGCTCATCGGGGATCAGATCACCCAGCCGAGTATCCTGCTCTTGCCCGATCAGGGCATCCAAAGATGCACATTGCCGTTGTTGACTCAACAAGCTCCGTAGCTCTTCAGGAGTCATATCTAGAGCAGACGCCAATTCTTCGGGACTGGGCTTGCGTCCTAGAGTTCCCACGAGCGCTCTTGTGGTGGTTTTAATCTTACTCAGCTTTTCCTGGACATGGACTGGCAAGCGAATGGTTCGAGCATCAGATTGCAAGGCTCTAGTCATACCCTGGCGAATCCACCAGTAGGCATAGGTCGAAAACTTGTAGCCTTTGGTGGGATCAAATTTCTCCACCGCTCGCCCCAAGCCCATACTGCCTTCTTGGATCAGATCCAGGAGTTCTAGCCCTCGATTTTGATATTTTTTGGCAACTGAAACCACCAGACGCAGGTTGGCCTGAATCATGCGGGTTTTCGATCGCTTGCCCTGATGAATAATGGCAAGCTCTTGAGGCGTAGGGTTCTCTAACTGAAGCAGCGGCAGCATCGTTTGAACGGCTTTGGCAAGCTCCAGTTCTTCGGCAGCAGTCAGCAAAGGCGTTTTGCCAATGGAACGGAGGTAGGTTTGAATAGGATCAGCCGTCATATGAGCAGGGAAAGAATTTGGGCAGTGCCTGGATAGTGAACACCCGCATCTGGCCGGGCGGCACTGATAGGGAATTCCATTCTAGGACAAGTTGGGGACTTCCATCAAAGTCTCCGCTAATCTAACAGGTCTTGCTGCTTATGGCCACCCGTAATTATGCAATTAACCTGTAGCTAAGGTGATGTTCTAGACCTGTGTTGCTTTTTTCAAAAAAGCAACAACAACTTTGAAATACGACTCTAAGTATTTAGCTAGTTTTTAGTCTGCGCGGCATATTGCCCTGTGCAACCTATTAGATTCTTCCCAGTTCAGCAGCGTAATCCGCAAGAACTTACTGATATGGATAAATATTTCAGGATAGAGATTAGGGATTTACATGCTTAATCGCCCTTGACTCTCCATCCAACTGGAGGCTTTAAAGTCAGACTATCTCAACATGGAGGGCAGTCAACTTGACTGCAAATAGAGCCTATGACCCTACAACTCACCATTCCTAGCATGGCTTGCTCTGCCTGTGCTGACACAATCGCCAAAGCAGTCACAGCCCTTGATCCCGTCGCCAAAGTCCAGGCTAATCCCAAGACCAAACAAGTCAGCGTTGAGACACAGGTGTCCGAAGGAGCGATCAAACAAGCGATCGCTGCGGCTGGATATCCAGTGTCGTAGTCTCTAAGTTTTGAGTCTGAGGGGTGAGGGTTACACCCCACCTCCTGCTTGTTCTTCTATATTTTTGAGCTATGGACACGGCCACGCTTAAGTTACAAGGCATGAGTTGTGCTGCCTGCGCCAGCAATATTGAAGCCGTAATTCGCGAAGTTTCAGGGGTCGATGAATGCAGCGTCAATTTTGGAGCAGAGCAAGCCACAGTCAACTATGATCCCCGCCAAGTTAGCTTGGCTCAAATCCAGTCCGCAGTAGATGCAGCAGGTTATTCTGCCACCCCAATCCAGGAGCAGAATATTTTGTTAGGAGAAGATGACACTGAAAAAGCATCTCGCCTGGCTGCCACTCAGCTTTTACAGCGCAAGGTTTTAACGGGTAGTATCCTCAGCGCTGTGCTGATGATCGGTTCTTTGCCTGCCATGACAGGATGGCATATCCCTTTGATCCCAGCGTGGTTGCACAATTTTGAACTGCAAGCTCTCCTCACCGCTCCGGTGCAGTTCTGGTGTGGTCAATCTTTTTATACGAATGCCTGGAAGTCTTTCAAACATCACGCGGCCACAATGGACACGCTCATTACACTGGGTACGAGCGCAGCCTACTTCTATTCGCTGTTTGTCATGGTTTTTCCTGGCGTTTTGACCGCCCAAGGATTAGGGGTTAATGTTTATTTGAAACTTCTGCAATTGTCATCACCTTAATTTTGCTGGGGCGGCTGTTTGAACAGCGAGCCAGAGGGCAAACTTCTGAAGCGATCCGCAAGCTGATGGGTTTGCAGGCGAAAACTGCGCGTGTAGTTCGGGATGGCAAAGAAGTCGATCTGGCGATCGTCGAAGTAGTGAAAGGCGACGTGATTATCGTGCGTCCTGGCGAAAAAGTGCCAGTCGATGGTGAGATCCTAGAAGGCTCCTCTACCCTAGATGAAGCAATGGTGACAGGCGAAAGCGTACCTGTCAAAAAGCAGCCTGGAGACAGTGTGATTGGAGCCACTCTCAACAAAACGGGGAGCTTTAAGTTCCGAGCCACCCGCGTTGGCAAAGACACGTTTTCTGGCCCAGATCGTCAAGCTGGTGCAGCAGGCCCAGGGCCAAATCCAGCCGTTTTTTTAGCCCCCCGGAGTAGGTACCGGTTTTTTGGTCAGCCCAGTCGTTGAGTTCTAGCAGGGTAATCATCTGCTCAATGCGGCCCCTGGCCACCGAGCGGGGCAGGTGATAAATCGCCGCCTGAA
>JAAUOQ010000372.1 GCA_012034795.1 Leptolyngbyaceae cyanobacterium CRU_2_3 | reverse complement strand
TGCCCGTACTACAATTCACCAGATTGAGTCACTAGACTGGCCGGGCTGATTTGTCCTAGTTTGGCGTTGCCAAATAGGGAAAACTGGACAGTGGCTCTTGATGACCTTGCCCAGGGTTGCCAGGTGTCCCTTCGTAGGAAACGTTGTCCGTGGTAACGGCACCGTTGGTCAACAGAGACAGAGAGATATCCACGATGTCGTCTTTCAGCAGTCGTCCTCGGATGGCGCACCCAGGCTATTGAGCGCATTGGCATAGCCGCTAGGCCCTGCGGTGTCAATTCGCATAACATCTGGCAGGAGTGCCTTCAGCAGTGCAGTGGTTCTGGCATCGCTGTTGCCCAATGCTTTCAGCGTTCCTGTGGCTTCTCTTGCAATTTTGGTTAGTGCGCTACTAGACGCCCGTGTGGGCTGCAATCGGTTATAAGCAGCCAGGTTCGTTTGTGTGAGGATCAGGACTTCGTTGATGCCTGGACGCCCCATTTGCTCCATTTTCTCAAACTGTCTAGTTCTGGGATTACGAATGGCGATCGTTGCCCAGGAGTCAAAAGTCGTCGCTCTTGTGGTGCCCTGAAGAACTCTACGAGGCACACGCACGACAATCGAGTTAACGTTTAAGTCCTTGGTGAAGTCCTGAGCTTCTTCGGGGGTACGGAACCCAACACTTGGACCGAGTCCGGCTATACCGGCTCGGACGCGGAAAAATTGATCCACGTCAAAGAAGAAAGGATCTTCTCGCAGCCCAGCAAAAATGCTGATAACACCATTGTTACCGCTGGCAACTCTGACCTGGTTAATCAACGGGTTTTCACCTGCTTTCACTGGAGTGGTGAGGATCGGTCTACCTGCACTCGTTTGGGTAATTGTTCTTGTTCTATTGCCTTCAATTAGCGTCAGGGTCATTTTCTGCCGAAAGTTGCTGTCAGGGGCAGAAAAAGTAAACCGCAGGATAACGTCTGCAACAGCTGTGGGGACAGAATTGTTATTGGCAACGCGAGTTACCTTAAAGTCATACTGTGCTTCGCGGCTGAAAAAGTACTGCTGGCGGGCGAGCGATCGCGGGTTAGTGTTCATCACGAAGACTAGATCGTCGGAAGCCGCACTGGGGTTCTGATCGACTTCGCGGAACACGTATAGATCTGTCAAACTGAGGGCACGGCTACGAGTATCAATGTCACCGTCGTCTGATCCGAAGCTTGAATCACAGGCGGCTTGGTGATAGTTGCGGTCAAGCCCAATGCCATCAAAGCGACCAACAAGGCAGATGCAGTGATTCCCAATCTCTTGCTGAGACTCATTTTGCTGCCTGAAGGATGAACTCGTCGGAGCAAAAAACGCCACAAGGCGAGCGGGACGGGTTGTTTTGGCTGGGTCGCCATTTCTAGTTTCTCCTTCAAATCGAGGGCTGCAATCCACTCACCTCAAATAGACGCAGGGATTTTGCTAACCTCTGTGAGCTAGTTTCCAGGCGATTTTGAAGTGGGTGAATGAACGTTGTTAGTCATGTATACGGTAATTCTCCCTACTTGGATTGAAAGAAATGCAAAGTTCAGTAATTACACTTAACTCATACTAAAAAATGATACGAATTCTGATTCCATGCTCAATTGGCATCTGAAACTTGCTGATCTGACCGGTTACATTGGCGTGATGGATAAGTTGCTTCAATCTGGCTGGAGTTGTAGCTTTGAAAAGGGAAAACTCGCTGTTCTCTCCAACTTTGGCTAACTGCAACTCAACCCTTATGAAACTTCTCGATCGCCTCTTTAATAGCTGTTTTTGGGCACTTGCTATCAAAGAAGTTCGGCAAATTCTGCGAAATAAGCAGTTGCTATTCCTGCTAATTTTTCCACCAACCATTCAGCTTTTGGTCTACGGATTTGCCCTCAGCCCAGATGTACATTTTCTCAAGCTGGGTGTAGTGGATTATGCCAGCAGCCAAACCAGCCGTGAACTCGTGGCGGCCATGACCGAAAATCGAATTTTTGTAACAGATGGCTATCTGTTTAGCGAGAAAGACCTGTCCCGTCGAGTGCGTCAAGGCGACCTAACAGCAGGGCTAATTATTCCACCCGAATTCGATCGCCAGCTTGCCCAAGGCAAACCTGCCGAACTTCAGGTATTGATTGATGGAGTAGACGCCAACACCGCCGGAATTGCCAGTGGCTATCTCTCTCAAATCGCGAACCGCTTTAGTCAGACGCTTAGCCCAAACCCAGTTGCCAATTTAATCGATCCCGAAATTGCGTTCCTCTACAACCCAGGACTCAACAGCAGTTGGTTCTTTGTGCCAGGCGTGATTGGATTGGTGCTGACGCTAATCAGTTCGCTGGTGTCTTCTTCGTCCGTCGTGCGCGAAAAAGATACAGGTACTTTAGAACAACTGCTGATGACACCAGCCGCAGACTGGGAGATTTTGCTAGCTAAACTTGTACCGCTTTTCCTGCTGCTCATGGGGGATGTATTTTTGGCTCTGAGTGTTGGCAAAATAGTTTTTGATCTTCCCTTTCGGGGCAGTTTACCAGTATTTTTACTGGTTTCAGCGCTCTACATTTGTGTAGGCATTAGCATTGGCATTTTGTTAGCAACGATTTCTAAAAGCCAGCAGCAAGTCGTGTTGACTTCATTTTTTATCAATCTACCGTTGATCCAGACTTCAGGGGCGATCGCGCCCATCGAAAGTATGCCAACCTTCTTTCGCTATGCCTCTCTACTCAATCCCTTACGGCATTATGTTGTCATTGCGCGAGGCTTTTTGCTGAAAGGAGTAGGTGTAATTGAACTGTGGCCGCATGTTTTGGCTCTGGCTATTTTTGCCATCATCTTGCTCACCATCAGCATCAAAAAGTTCCGCAGCCAGTTGAGCTAGGGATAGGCTCTAGCGTAATTTATGAATAAATATGAATACTATACGCTGCATCTAGTATGTGCTTTTAAGATAAATCGCATGGTTGTGTAGGAGTTTTCAACATGCGTCCCGCTCCTTCAAGCCTGTTGATTCGTCATCCGTCAAGACTAAAGAGTAGAGCGGTAGAGGTGCTTTGCCATCAACCGATGTGGTGTAATGCGGTGTACGCTACCCCCAGCTTTTAGCCGGGGGTAGTGTGCATATGCCTTCCTTTGGTTACTGGCTAGACAGGTGAGAACTACTTCGCTGCCTTACCTGTTGCACTTTAACGTTGCACTTTTTCAGAAAATGCATTCTCAAATATTGCTGAAACCCCAGAGATCGCGGCTTGGCAATCCTCTGCTAAAGCCTTGAGGCACAGAGTGCCGCACCAATTAACCCAACTTTTTGGTTGCGAATCACCTGCACAGGTACTCGTTCCATTAAAGGGCGCATCCGTCCTTTGTCTGTCATAGCGCGAAGAAAGATGCCAGACTCCAACAGGGGCAGATTCTTGGCAGCGACGCCACCCGCAATGTACAGTCCGCCATAGGGCAAGAGTTTGAGAGCAAGGTTTCCAGCTTCAGCACCATACAACTCCACGAAGATCTCCATTGTTTTTGGGAAAGGGCATCTTGCTGTTCAGATGCGGCGATCGCAATCACAGCCGCCGGATCGACTGATTTTTCGATTCTGCCAGCTTCCCGTTCCCAGGTGCGAATCGCTTCTGCGACATCGAGAGATTCAGTCATCGTTTGGCGATCGCGCAAGAACTGATAAATCGATACAATGCCCATGCCGGACACCACTCGTTCAACGGAGACTCGCGTCAGATCCATTTTGTCGCGGAGGTATTTCAAAAGCTGAAACTCTAGTTCATTTCGAGGCGCAAAGTCAGTGTGTCCACCCTCTGTGCCATAAACGCGATAGCTGCCATCTGTTTGGCGGATCAAAAAGCCTTCGCCCAAGCCTGTACCTGCCCCAATTATCGCGATTGGGGCATCAGCTTGCCGTTCTCCTACCTGGAGTAAGCACAGATCTTGAGGTTCTAGCCCAGCAATTCCGTAACCAACGGCTGCAAAATCGTTGATCAGACAAATTTTCTCAATCCCCAAATCTTGCTGCATCTGTGTACCATCCAACAACCAGGAAAGATTAGTTAAATTACAGGTGTTGTGGACAACAGGCCCCGCAATCGAAAAGCAAGCCCGCTCAGGCAGAGGAGCATAACCCAGCTTTCGGGCCGCTTCCTGAAAAAATTGCTTCACCAATGGAACCAAGCCAGAAAATTCTGCACTGACATAGCGTTCCTCATATAGAGTGTTTAACTGAGCTTTATCTAGCTGAACTTTTGGTATGGCAGGTTCAACCTCCACCAATCGCAAAATGGTTTTAGTGCCGCCAGTGTCGCCTGCCAATAGTTGCATCATGGTTCTGGAAGTCTCGTATTCACTTATTGCAATTTCTATCCTCGCCAGTTCCCATCCTCTAAGTCCACCCCCTGAGTGGCAGTATCCTTTGGCGACATTGAAATCATTCTTAACCAATTTGGTATTCTGTTCCTAGGAAGATCTGGAGGTAAAACCTCTACAAAAGCGTAGCAATCAAAAGGCATCTAAAGCTCACAAGTATGGTTAACTCAGCCCAAGCTCAACGCACCTCTCAGTCACAGTATGATGTCATTCGATTGCTTCAGGGTGGCTTGATCGTATCTTGTC
>JAAUOQ010000371.1 GCA_012034795.1 Leptolyngbyaceae cyanobacterium CRU_2_3 | reverse complement strand
TGCACGCTAGCATAGGCGATCAGGCTCTCCATCAGCGCCAGATCGCGGATACCCACCCGCTGCAAATAAACCATCGCATCCCCTGTCGCCAGATGCCCGATCGATTTTGCCAGCAGAAATTTCGCCGGAATCTCGGTCTTGGGTTTGGCGGTGGCTGCCCGTTCCCAGCGAGGCGCTTCTCGTCCTGCCACCACTACCACAATTCCTGCCTTCAGATCCAGCGCCCGCAACAGCTTCCGCAGCCACTCATCTCGCTGAAAAAACAGCGTATCCGGCAGATTCTTTGCTGCCCCCAAAAAGCTTCATGCGTATCCAAAAACAGGACAATCCGCTGCGGTGCCTTCGGCTGCTGCATAGCTGCATTCAGGTCTTGCGCCAGCAACTTCGGCAACGCATCAATCAACTCAGTATCCACATCCTGCTGGCAGATCGCTTCCACTCTGGCTTTGTCCACCCCCACCCGCGCCAGATAAACCGTCGATCGCTCCTCCAAATCTTCCACAAAAAAATCCAGCGCGGCTTTAGCGATCGCCCCAAACGCATTTTGACTCACCACATCAATCAGCGTTGAAACGCCGCCTGCCACATCGCTCAACGGAAACAGCGCTTTGATTTTCTCCGGCGACTCTCCTTTTTGTGCAGATACCAGATACAAGCAAAGTCATACAGCGGAAACCGCAGCCGATACCTTAGCTCTGCGGCAGACTCCGCCAAATTGCGCCGCAGCATCAGCAGTCCATAAAACGGATGCTGTGGCTGATTGTTGCCGATCGGCTGCATGCCAAAGTCCAGCAGCGCTGCCGGAATCCCCTCACACTCATTCGGCTGAAGTTTTTCAATATAGTTTGCTAGATCTGCATCCGATCGCCCTTGCACCTGCTGCCAGAGCGATCGAGACAGCCGTTTGCAGCAGCGCTGCCGCAAAAACTTCAGCAGTAGCGACTTGCCATTCCCGCCATCCCCATGAAAAAACAAAATCTGCTGACGCGGCGGATCTTGATTCAATGCGATCGCAAACAGGCGCGTAAACTCGTAGCGATCAGTAAAAAACTGCAATGCCCGTCCGCCTTCAGTCACCGAGGGCAACGGGCTTAGTTCGTCATCAATAGCCATCGTTGCAGCTTGCTGAAAGATTGACTGGATTGTATTCGCAAACTGAATCGGCTGACAACTTCTCCCTGAAGAGAGGGATTTAGGATGAGGGCACAAAACTGGGATGCACCTGTATATTGAACGATCGCCCTGTCCCCCAACCCAGTAAAATCAGATATTAAGAAGGATTTAGGAATTTAAGATGCTGAAGCGAATCGCAGTCGTGCTGCTAGTTGTATTGAGCCTAAGTTTGCAAAGCTGCGCTTCCACAGCAGTGGGGTTACAGAGCTACATCAATACTTATAAAGGGTATGAGTTTTTGTACCCCAACGGCTGGGTTCCCGTGAAAGTGAACAACGGCCCCGATGTGGTGCTGCACGACATTATTGAAGAAACCGAAAATGCCAGCGTCATCATTAGCGATGTGCCGGATGGCAAAACTTTAACAGAACTGGGCACCCCCAGCGAAGTCGGCTATCGCCTGTCCAAAAATGCGATCGCCCCGCCCGACTCCAACCGCACTGCCGAACTGGTGGATGCCAAATCTCGTCAAATTGGCGACGAAACTTATTATTTGCTAGAGTACGCCGTGACGCTGCCCACCCAAACGCGCCATAACCTGGCTAGCGTCGTGGTGCGTCGTGGGCAACTCTTTACCTACAACCTTTCCACCACCGAAAAACGCTGGGAAAAAGCGCAAGAGAAATTCCGCCAATCGGTCAATTCATTCTCGGTCTATTAAGCTTGACTGTATGGGCACCCCTCCATTTATTCTCGCTTCGGCGTCTCCGGCTCGGCGGCGATTGTTGCAAACCGCTGGAATTGTCCCGATCGTCCGGGTCAGCGATTTTGATGAGTCACAAATTCAGGTCACCGATGCCGATGTTTTGGTAAGAACCCTAGCCCAGGGCAAGGCTGGCACAGTTGCGCCTCAGTTTTTAGGGTCGTTGATTCTGGGTTGCGATTCTGTGTTAGCCCTGAATGGCGAAATTCATGGCAAACCTGCGGATGCAGCCGAGGCGATCGCCCGTTGGCAGAAAATGCGGGGGCAAGTCGGCGAGCTTTACACTGGTCATGCGCTCATTGACCAGACTCAAAACAAAATTCTGGTGCGCTCTCAGGTAACACGGGTGTATTTCGCAGAAGTGAGCGATCGCCAGATTGCCGCCTATGTCGCCACGGGTGAACCCATGCACTGTGCCGGATGTTTTGCTCTAGAAGGGTATGGCAGCTTATTGATAGAAAAAATTGAGGGTTGTCACAGCAATGTCATCGGGTTAAGCTTGCCTTTGCTGCGGCAAATGCTGACTGAATTGGGCTATGACGCTACAGAGTTCTGGGGAGCGACTGTAAACGTTTAAGAAATCAATTCCAGGGCACTCGACGGTCATTCTTCACTTTGCTAAACTAACGCTTTATAGGCTTTGACTTATTAGACCGTAATTTCACTGAAGCACCTCAAGTTAGATGCACTCTAGGTCAGAAAAAGAAGCTTGTTCAACTCTTTACTTGGGCTTTATGCCTCATCAGAATTACTGATGTTATATTGCCTGTCATGACAGGAAGATTTTTAATAGGGGTGTTGGACGTGTTTTTTCCTTCATTCTCATCCGCCTGGCTCCTGTTGAATAGAGTTGATTCCCTGTTCGCGGTCCGATTCTTACGGTTGAGGTGTTGTCTTGATCTACCACCGGCTGTCGTCATCTGCACTCAAGCTTTCATTTTGCAGCGCTAGACGGCAAGGAACTCTTGACCTCTGACCCCTGGACTTGCCAATGGACTCATCGGTTCCCAGACTGGATAATTTACGATCCACACCTCAACATCAGACTCATCTGGGTCAAATGTGTGGATTAGACAAGCTGTTTCGCGATCGCTATAAAGTTTTTCGGACCCTTGGAAGAGGCGGGTTTGGCGTCACCTTCTTGGCTAGAGATATTGCCTTACCCAGTGAACCCCTTTGCGTGATTAAGCTGTTGTGCCCCAAGGTCAGCAACCCAGTTGCCCTCCAGCGGGCCTGTCAGCGCTTCGAGCGCGAAGCTAAAATTCTCAGCCAGTTGGGTAGCCATGCCCAAATTCCTCGCCTGTTAGACTACTTTCAGGTGAATGGTGAATTTTACCTCGTACAAGAATATATCAGGGGGCGCACCCTCGCCAGAGAAGTCAAGTGCAAAGGCACTTTGTCTGAACTAGAGGTGAAGCAGTTTCTTTGGGAAATTCTGCCTGTCCTCAGCTATGTACACGAAAATCAGGTGATCCACCGGGACATCAAGCCACCTAATATCATCCGCTGTCAAGACGACGGACGCCTCGTCTTAATTGACTTTGGAGCCGTTAAGGAGCATTTTATTCGCATGGGAGAGAGCACACAGCGCGGCACCACCACTCATTTTGTGGGTACGCTGGGCTTTGCCCCTCCTGAACAGTTGGCTCTGCGATCGACCTATTCTAGCGATGTCTTTGCCCTCGGCGTCACTTGCCTGTACTTATTGACTGGCAAGCCGCCCATGGAATTTGACTATGACCCGATCACCGGTGAAGTCAACTGGCAGAATACTGTTCAGGTCAGTGAGCACTTCAGAAAAAGTCTTAGACAAAATGCTGAAGGTATCATCCCGCGATCGCTACCAATCTGCCGATGAAATCCTGCGTATCCTGGATCTAGAACCCTATCTAGACTCTCTAGCAGATTGCATGAGCAGCACGCCGCTGGGCGTAGTTGAGGAGGAGGAAATTCCAGAGGGCTACCTTTCCCCGATCATGCGAACGGCGATCGCCATTCGGCGCTGGCGGGCCCGCAAAAATGTCCGCGATCGGCACAGAAAGCCAAATCCTAGCGAACTGGCGATTCGCTAAGCTGCACGCTGCTATAGCGAATCGCGCTGAAATCCAATCGGGAATTTTTCTGAGAACCGCACAGAGCGCAGTTCTCAGAAAAGTTCTGATCCTCACTTTTTCGCCTTAAAGAGCTGCTGCTTCAGCCTTTACCCCATTGCCCATTGGCGATCGCCCACCCTCTCAAATTCCATCGTTGAAGTAGGCAACGGCTTCACCCCACTCGTCACTTGATGAATCCACCAGACTTCATCGGTGCGGATATTGTCAAATCCAGCCGATCCCATCCAGGCATCTAGGCTGCCATTGGCATAGGCTTTGATATATGGCTCCTCAAAGATTTGAGTTAGCCAGTCGGTTTGACGGAGGGTAGTTTGGTTGCCATCCAAAATCAGCACTTCTCCCCCTGGCTTGAGTAGCCGGAAGCATTCTCGGAGGATCTGGCGGGACACCTCTGGAGGAGTCTCGTGAAATAACAGCCCTGCTGTGACCAGATCAAAACTGTTGGCGGCAAAGGAAGTCTCTTCAGCATTGCCGTGCAGAAACTGTAGCTGTAGCTGGGCCCGTTGGGCTTTGTCGTGGGCGACTGCCAGCATGTAGGGTGAAAAATCAATGCCAATCACTTCAGCTTGGGGAAATTTCTGTTTTAACAGCAGCGTCATGGAGCCTGTACCACAGCCCAAATCGAGAATCCGGCCAGG
>JAAUOQ010000370.1 GCA_012034795.1 Leptolyngbyaceae cyanobacterium CRU_2_3 | reverse complement strand
CAGCCTGATTATGCTAGTTCGGTAATGCCAATACAGATGACATTATCTATTCTCTCTATCTTGAACTTACCATCAAGCCGAGGCACTTTTGCAAAGACTGCTCTGCACAGGTTGCTTAGCAACTTAAAGGCGACAAAATACAGCGACCCTAAAACATTTGAAAATCTTAAGCTTAAAGTATAAATTACAACTTGGGAAATCTGGTAGCCCTCAAGGCAGAAGTGACGCTCAGTGATGCTTTTCTCATTTCCCCATTCTCTCATCGCTGCATTCATAGTCTTGTCCAGAGCCATATTGCCAAGCATCTAGCCAACGATCGCCATAGTACTGCTGCTGAGGCGGCAAAGATTTGATCCACGGCTTGAGCCTGTTTCCCAGCCGATAGAGTGCGGTATACAAGCCCAGAGCCAGGTAGTGTCTTGTCCAGTCCAACAGCATGGGTAGCCCTACGTGAGGAATCACTTGCAGGATTAAGCGGGGATGAGCGATCGCCACTCGTGCCATGGTTTGAGACAGAGCGGAAAATTGCACGATATCTTGTAGAAAAGGCTTCAGAACGCCATCTCCTAATTGCTGCATTTCCTGAAACACAGCCGACAGCAGAGCATTAATTGAGTCAGGGCCAGCTTTTTGGTGTATACCCACACTCATCGATCGCTGAAAGAGCCATGTCACTGCCAAACTAGGCTGATAGGGTTGAAGCAGTGATAGGGCAGCGCGATCCAGTAGATCTGCCTTCAATGCTGCATCAATGCCGTAGGTGAGCCGCGTCAGATGGCGAATCATTGCCCCAAATCCCCCAAAACTGAGGGGCGACTGGCTACCACTGCTATCGCCAATTGGTAAAACTCGGTTCCAGGCTGGTTTCAGCGGACTTTGACGATAGCAGGGAAAAAAGCCGAACAGAGCGCGTTGGAATTGCAGGCGATCGAGAGCTACCCCTTGATATTGGGGCAAGTCGTGGAGATAGTCCTCAAACAAGGTTGCCAAACTGGGGCGATCGGGGTGGGCATCCACATAAGTAAATAAATAGGTGGTTCTGCCATCTTGGGCTGGAAAGGCTTCCCAGAAGGATTGGCGCTGACTTTGTACAGGTGTAAAGGTAGCAAACACATCACCGCTCTGGTTCTCTGGATATCCTTGAGCACAGGTTCCCACTACCATACAGACGGCATCCGGCTGTTTACCCTGTCTTGCCTGTCGGGAAATGGGAGAGAAGTGCCCCATTGCATCTAAGAGCAAGCGGGTTTGCCAGCAGGAGGTTTGGCTTTGAGGGGTTTGGCTTTGAGCGGTTTGGCTATTTGGATCTGGATGATCTGGGGTTTGGCTGTTTGTAGTTTGAAGGCTAACACCATTGGGATGGACGATCGCTCCTGTAAAACCAGTGTCTTCAAACAGTTCTCCGCCTGCGGCAAGGAATTTGGCTTTGAGGGTGCCCAGCAGGTGAACCGGATTGACGCCAACTTTAAGCACATCTGTAACCCAAAGCTCAATTCCTGCCTGGAAGCTGAGGCGGGCAGGGTTATATTCAGTGGCGATCGCCTGCTCTAGTTCTGCCACGGTCAGCAAGCCTAGTGCCACAAATTCTTGTAGTTCTCGGCGCGAAATATTCCACTCTTGATCACGTCCACGCAGTTTGCCTCGTTCTAGCACTGCCACCCGCCAACCCCGCTGTGCTAGTGCCGCACCGATTAAAATGCCCAGCGTCCCCCCACAGATGACGACATCCCACTCGACGCTGTCCAGTGATTCAGGGACTGTTTGGATGACCTGCGTCACCGGCAACGTGTTTTCTCGATAGGCTTGCCAAAGGGCATCCGCACGGTGCAAATGGTCTAGTGTCCCAGGCAACTGGGCAAGAATTTGTTCGGTCAGGCTCATAGCAAAGAGATTGAGTTATGACATTCTGATCCTAACGGGACAGGGTAAACTAAAACTTTTCCTAACGATGGCGGGCAATCTACGCATAGGGTGCAATGCTAGAATCAGATGTGATTAAATTCACGTAATTCCGATCGGAATACCGGAAATATCGATCGCGAATGCTTGCTGATTTTTGCCCATATCCCGTTGATTTTCCGTAAGCTGCCCAGTTATTTATCCAGTTACTTGTTTTAGTGAAGAGATGGTTACAACTCCTGATAAAGTTTCCAAGGTTGAAGGCATCAAAGAGCGCAGCAACGCCCTACGTGAACCCGTTGCCACTGAGCTTCTACAAGACACAACGCACTTCAGCGAGGATGGTATTCAGATCCTCAAATTTCATGGCTCATACCAACAGGACAACCGCGATAATCGCATCAAAGGTCAGGAGAAAGACTATAGCTTTATGTTGCGTACCCGCAGTCCGGGCGGCTACGTTCCAGCACAGCTTTATTTGACACTAGATCAGCTGGCTGACGAGTATGGCAACCACACGCTGAGAGTGACAACTCGCCAAGGGTTTCAAATTCATGGTGTCCCCAAGCAAAACCTGAAGACAGCCATTGCCAGCATCGTCCGCAACATGGGTTCGACGCTAGGAGCCTGTGGTGATATTAACCGCAACGTCATGGCTCCGGCTGCGCCCTACAAAGATCGCTCAGAGTATGTGATTGCCAGAGAATATGCCGATCGCATAGCTGATTTGCTCGCTCCCCAATCGGATGCTTACTATGAGATCTGGTTGGATGGCGAAAAGGCGATTACTTCAGAACCTCATCCCGACGTAGTGGCTGCGTTACATCGTGAGGGCGATGGCACCCTGATCCAGGGTACCCAAGAACCGATTTATGGCGTTCATTACATGCCGCGCAAGTTCAAGGCTTGTGTGACAGTCCCGGTCGATAACTCGGTTGATTTATTCTCCCAAGATCTCAGCCTAGTAGTGATTACCGATAGCCAAGGGGAGCTAGAAGGCTTCAACATCTATGCTGGTGGTGGCTTAGCTCGGACTCATAACAAGGAAGAAACGTTCCCCCGTTTAGCAGACCCGATCGGCTATGTCGATAAGGCGGATATTTACGATGCTGTAAAAGCCATTGTGGCCACTCAGCGAGACTATGGCGATCGCGCTAACCGCCGTCACGCGCGCCTCAAATATCTGCTGCATGACTGGGGAGTTGAGCGGTTCCGCGAGAAGGTGGAAAGCTATTTAGGCAAGGGAATACAACCCCTCAAGCCACTTCCAGAATTCAAATATACTGACTACTTGGGCTGGCATGAACAGGGCGATGGCAAGCTGTTTTTGGGAATTTCCATCCAAAACGGCCGGGTTAAAGACGAGGGATCTTTTCAGTTAAAGACTGCTTTGCAAGCGATCGAATCAAAGTTTCATCTGCCGATTCGCCTGACGCCCAATCAAAATCTGCTGCTTTATGAGATTGACCCTGCTAACCAAGATGAGATTCAAGGAATTCTCGATCGCTGCGGTATCCAGCGGGTGGAACAGGTTGATCCCATTGTCCGCTTGTCTATGGCCTGCCCTGCCCTGCCTACTTGTGGACTTGCAGTAACTGAGTCAGAACGGGTGCTACCGGGTATTCTCGATCGGATTCGCACCTTGCTCGACAAAGTCGGACTACCTGATGAGAGCTTTATCACACGCATGGACGGGCCTGCCCTAACGTTGTGCTCGTCCTTATTTGGCAGAGTTGGGCTTTGTGGGTCAGTCGCCTGATACCTATCAGGTTTGGCTAGGGGCAGACCCCAATCAAACCCGCCTGGCCCAAGCTTACGTTGATAAAATGCCGATCGATCAGCTAGAGAGCACACTGGAACCTGTGTTTGTCTATTTCAAGCAACAGCGCAAGTCAGGCGAAAGCCTGGGTGATTTTTGCGATCGCACTGGGTTTGATGCGCTGCGTGAGTTCGCCGCCACTTACGAATCTGCCGCTGATGAGTCTGTCGCTGATCAGCCTGCCACTGATGAGCTTGCCGCTGATGAATCTGCCGCTGATAAGTCTGTCGCTGATCAGCCTGTCGCTGATGAGTTTGCCACTGATCAGCCAGAAGACACTGGACTAGCAGGAGCCATTTTGGGCAGCGGCAAACCTCGCTATCGGGTGGGCATCCGTAATGGAGTATATGATCGCCTCAAAGCAGTGGCCACTCAGCAAGGTAAACCGATGACCGATATCGTCAATGAGGCTGTTGAAGCCTATTTGCAGAGTTTGCAGTAGAACGTGTAGAGTTATAGTCCCTACTGTAAATTTGCTCTCATGCCTCAGCCCCTTCTCCCCAACCGGGAGAAGGGCAATTGGATTGATGGGCTGTCTACCGGGCTACAATCACCGAAAAATCTAATTCAAACGCTGGAAAACTCCCAGCCGTAACGGGTTCTCCTTGCAGCACCAGTTCGTAAGCACCCGCGCTGGGAAAGTGATGTTGGCACTGGGAACCCCAGAGCGACCTTCGACTGCGGCTGCACTCAAAGCAAATTTTTGGAGGGGCGAATCACCTGGACGGCGAGGCTGGACATAAACTGCCAAACTACATTGACAATCTGTCATACGAATAGGCTGTCCGCCCCGACGATTGAGGGCAAACCAGGTGAGGCTAGCGGCTCCAGCAATTGCACGATCGTGCGGCCCAGCGAGGAGCGCGGCTCGAATTTCTCGTGCTCGAACTCGGGCAGCACGTGTTCCGCGGCCGCCTCTCCTTGAATATCAG
>JAAUOQ010000369.1 GCA_012034795.1 Leptolyngbyaceae cyanobacterium CRU_2_3 | reverse complement strand
CCTCACCCTCTGTATCTCACATGAGTGAGAAACGCTCTATCGTTTGACTATGAATAGGGTTCGACTTTGTGAGAGCCAACAGCCAAAAAAACAGAGGGGTCAACCCTCTGTTGAGAATAGTCGAGACGTATCCAGAAACGCAGAGTATCAAAAGCGTTTAAGTATCTAGTCAACTGAGTATCTAATAAGCTAGACCCATACTCCGAGTGGTTTCTGCGCCCAGATAGACCCGGATGCTAAGGAAGTCTGTAGGACAAGCCGTCTCGCAGCGCTTACAGCCCACACAATCTTCTGTGCGAGGTGAAGACGCGATCTGACCTGCTTTGCAGCCATTCCAGGGAACCATCTCCAAAACGTCAGTAGGACAAGCCCGAACACACTGGGTGCATCCGATGCAGGTGTCATAGATTTTGACCGAATGAGACATTGATATAGCGGCTCCAAACTAGTGATGTTAAGAGTTGTAATGGAAGCGGTCTGCTGGGGCAGTTGCGCGATCGCTAGACCCAACCATTGACCGTATTCATAACGTCCTCCAATCGAAACCAGTGTACAGCAGTGGTTTCACTCACTTCTAAAAACGATTGGAAAACTTTAAAGAATGTAATATCTGAGCTTTAGGGTAAATGCAGGTAAAAAGCTCGGACAAGTTCTGTATTGCTGTTGATTTTTCTACCTCTAGAGTGATCCGAGTCTGGGCGATCGCGCCATACAATCGAGCCTATCTGAGGTAGCTTGAAGTCCGGTTTGCTCGCGCTTCATTAAGGTCTGCCCAACTTTGTTGGACAGTGAACTAGTAAAGCTTAAGTTAATCTTTGCTTCTGGAGAAATTCAGACAATCGCACCATAATCTGTGTGGAAAGCTTGAATCGGGGTGTATCTGCGGTTAATTTTTAATTCGTTAATGTGGAGAAATAGTAACAATGGGTTGGCTAGATAGAATTTTTCCTGGACTCAAAAAACCTGCAACTCCTCCAGTTGTAGCTGCGGCGAAGACAGAAAGTGGCGAATCTATCCCGCCTGCCAAAGTGGGACTTAATGGTGAGTTTGATGAGAGTGGGCTGGCAAAGCGAGTCGTTGTAGCATTTGACGATGACGCACAGCTTGATGATGTAGAAACCTTATGGGTTGCTCAATTGAGCAGCAAAGTTGTCTTGAAAGGTAAGGTGCCCAGTCAAGCAATTCTGGATAAGGCAGTGTCTGTTGCGTCGGGTGTGGAAGGGGCAACCGAAGTGGACACGAGTGGAGTGACTGTCGGTTGAAGTTGAGATCTGTCTCTATGGTTTAGATATTCTGTTGTGTAATCTCTGGATGGATGCCGCAAGCTAGATTTAGCTCACCCATCGCAACCCTACCAAAAGTGGAGCTTTGTAAAACACTTAGCTCTGCTTTTGGCATGTGTCAGGAACCAGTCATATTAAAATTTATCTAAAATAGCCAAGGCAAAAATTATGGGACTTTTTGATCAGATTTTAGGAGCGATCGACAATCCCAATCAGCAAGCTAATCCTGATCAACTGAGCGCTATCCTCAACACAGTGCAGCAGGTAGCTAGCAGCCAGGGAGTACAGTCCACAGCTACTAATGATGTGATGTCGATGCTAGGTGGGTATGTTCGAGGAGCACTCCAGCAGCAAGCAGCGACAGGAGGACGAGAACGGGCAGAAGCGATTGTCAACCAATTTGGCGGAACTAGCCCCAGCACCTCTGCCCTACAAGCTATTTTCTCCCCCGATCAACAGCAGCAGGTTGCCCAAGCTATTTCCCAGCGCACTGGGATTAGTGCTAGCACTATCTTGGCAATGCTGCCGATGCTGATTCCAGTGATCTTGAATCTGCTGAAGTCAGGTACTGGCAACGCTCAAGGCAACTCACCTCAGATGGATAGCGGGTCAAATCCGGTTTTGAATGCCTTTTTGGATGCCGATGGTGATGGCGATGTCGATATTGGTGATGCCATGTCACTCGCAGGCAGGTATCTCACCCAGCGCTAAACCTGTCCAGCACTAAACTTAATAGATTGTGAACGCCGAACATTAGCTAAGTATTGTAAGTATGAACTATGGACTTGCACAAGCCCATAGCTCGTTTTTGATGACTAAGCTAGCTAGGAGATAAACAGCAGTATGGCAGGCCATTCAGATATCGCGATCGAACATCAAAACGTACCCGTTGCCCATCAGGGTTTGCACGGCTTCCTCTACAATTCTGACGATGAACACGTGGCGGCGGCTGAGGCTGAGCCAGAGGGGTTGAGCGATGACGGCAGCTTATATGATGGTAGTGCAATCGTTGCCTTACAGGATTGGTGCGATCGCGCCAGCAGTGGCAAAATTGCGGGTGTATATGCAGTGTTAGACTATCAGCAACAAACCCAATACGTTGGCTACTCTCGCAATGTGCTGGTGTCGCTGGGTGGGCATCTGGCACAAAAGGGTCAACAGGTTTGCACTTTTGTGCGTGTACAAGCTTTCAAATTTCCCAAACGGACTGAAATGGCAGCGCTACGAGATGCTTGGATTGCTAGTCTAGGGTGTGTTCCGCCCGGAAACGGCGATGACAGTGGCTGGGCGGGGCAGCATTGGCGAAGTAGCACAGGCTGTAATGTCTGAGTCAGAACGCCAAGCTTACGAGGAGAAAAAGCTCAAGTTGCGTAAGGCAATGGCTGATTCAACGCTAACCTCGTCCCTTGAAATTCAGCCGCCCCTAGAAGAGCGGCAAGACAGCCTGAAATCTGCGGTACAAAACGATGATTGGAGTGGGGTGATTCAAACGCAGACCCAGGAAACGCTGTAGATTCACTCAAGTATTGGCTTTGTAAATTAGCTCCAGTAAATTAGCTCAACTCTATGTCTCATGTCTATGTCTCATGGTGCGATCGCGGCTGGACATGCCAAAACGGCTGAAGCAGGGCTAGAAATGTTCCGCTTGGGTGGCAATGTGTTTGATGCTGTAGTGGCGGCATCAATGGCGTCATTTGCGGTAGAACCAACACTGACTTCGCCTGCCGGAGGCGGCTTCCTACTGGCGCATACCCAGAATGACCAGAATATCTTGTTTGATTTTTTCACCCAAACACCGCGCCAAAAACGCGATTTGGCAGCAATTGACTTTTATCCCGTAGAAGTGAACTTTGGTAGTGTTACCCAGGAGTTTCACGTTGGACTGGGGTCAATGGCGGTACCAGGAGCGATCGCCGGACTCTTCCATGTCCATCAGCGGTTGGGCAAACTCCCCATGTCGGTGGTGGCGGCACCTGCCATTGACTATGCCCGCTCAGGTGTAGAAGTTTCACCCTTTCAAGCCTATTGTTTGCAAATTTTGTCGCCTATTTTGACGGCCAATGCGGCGACTCAGAAAATTTATACGCAAAATGGAGCCTTGCTTCAGCCTGGAATGCAACTGGTAATGCCAGGATGTTGGCAGACACTCTGAGCTATTTAGTTCAAGAAGGCGTGAGGGCATTTTATCAAGGTGACATTGCCAAGCAACTTGTCAAAGACTGTCAGGCGCAGGGGGGCTATCTAACTCTGGCAGATTTGGAAACTACCAGGTGATCGAGCGTCAGCCTTTGATCACGCAATATCGCGGCGATACCGTATTGAGCAATCCGCCCCCTAGCTCTGGCGGCGCACTGATTGCCTTTGCCTTGGGGCTATTGTCTGGGCTAGATATGGCCCAGTTGCCGTTTGGCTCGGTAGAGCATTTGCGATCGCTCGCCAAAGTCATGCAGTTAACTAACCTAGCCCGCAAAGATGGCTATGATGCTCGGCTCTATGACCGGGATGTTGCAGCGCAATTTCTGGCTCCGGCTCATTTGATCGAGTATGAACGTCAGCTAGCACCCTGGACTCATCAACCTGGTGTCAACAAATGGGGGAGCACAACGCATGTCAGTGCGATCGATAGCGAGGGCAATGCCGCTAGCGTCACTACGACCAACGGGGAAGGTGCAGCTTACATGATTCCGGGTACGGGAATCATGATGAATAACATGCTGGGGGAAGCCGACCTACACCCCAATGGTTTTCATCAGTGGCAGGAGAACATCCGAATTTCCTCTATGATGGCTCCCACTATTCTGCTGCGGAATCACCAACCAGAATTTGTCTTAGGATCAGGTGGCTCTAACCGAATTAGAACGGCTGTCCTACAGGTCATTTCTAATTTAATTGATTTTGGTATGCCGATTGAGACAGCCGTCACCTGCCCCCGAATTCACTGGGAGGCAGGAGTATGTAACTTGGAGCCTGGATTTGGTAATGTAGTCCTCGATCGCACCACCTTTCCCTTTGATGGAGCAGTGGAGCTTTGGCCACAGCAAAACATGTTCTTTGGAGGTGTTCATGCTGTTACTTACCGCAGCGGAGCGCTAGCCGGGGTCGGAGACCCACGCCGAGCCCTGGAGATACTATGAGCTCCGTTGCTAACCAACCGATCACACGACGTCGCTTCTTCGGATCGAGCGGATTGAGCTTAGGCGGATTCGCTTTGGCCTGGCTGCTCGAACAGGAGCAGCTACTTGGCAAGCCTTCCAAGCCCGATTTTGAGCAACCGCAATTCACATTGCAGCCGAAGGCGCCCCGGCACGAACCGAATGCCCGGGCGATGATATCGCTGTGGATGCAAGGTGGGCCCAGCCAGGTTGACCTGTTCGATCCCA
>JAAUOQ010000023.1 GCA_012034795.1 Leptolyngbyaceae cyanobacterium CRU_2_3 | reverse complement strand
CTTACTCTGCGAGGCTTTCAAAAAATAATCTGGTTTTGTCCAAGCGCGAAGCGCTAATGAGGGGTTAGAGTCTGTGGAATAATCCAGAGTAGCCTGCAACGGTTATGAAAATTTCTCTGCTACTCTCCTTAACTTCATAATCTCAACTCTCAACCCCCAATCTTTAACCTACAGGGTATACTGAACTACATTTAATCTCGCGATCGCTAGACACGGTGTAGGCATGGCAAAAGGTAGGCTAATTGTGTTAACTGGACCTAGCGGTGTTGGCAAAGGCACGCTGCTGAAATCGCTATTTGAACGTCACCCTGAACTCTATCTGTCCATTTCTGTCACCACCCGTGCGCCTCGTCCTGGAGAAGTTGAGGGGCAACATTATTACTTCGTTAGCCATGCTGAGTTTCAGCAAATGGTGTCAGACGGTGAGTTATTAGAATGGGCCGAATTTGCTGGGAACTATTACGGAACTCCCTGGCGATCGGTAGAAAAACAAATCCAGCAGGGGCGATCAGTAGTCCTGGAAATTGAACTCCAAGGAGCCAGACAAATCCACAAGACTTTCCCAGAAGCCCTACGTATTTTCATCATGCCGCCCTCTTTGGCTGAATTAGAGCATCGCTTACGCAACCGAGGGCAAGATGTGGAAGAGGCGATCGCTCGTCGTTTAGAAACTGCTAGGGCTGAAATAGCTGCTGCTGATGAGTTTGATATTCAAGTGGTGAATGACGATCTAGACAAGGCCCTAAACCGGATTGAGGCGACTTTGTTTGTGCCGGTGGGCGGCGGAGTGTAGTCAGTTAAATCATCATCCCAATCTACTACGTATAAAGGTGTTCTATTTGATACCTCTTTTCAATGTCTCTAGGCAAACGACTATTGCGACTGTTCTCGGAAAGATTGTCTGCGATCGGTATGGAAGACATAGTTGCGTGTAGGGTCGAGTGGGGTACTGAGTGCAATGCGATAGCCAGGGGTAATGACCATCAAACAGAACTCATCAGGCTGGGCTGCACCCAAGCAACTATCATTCCAATCCACTGCTTCCACGAATTTAAGGGTAATCTCAGAGAGAGAAATGCCTAGTTTTGCCGCCAGGTGAGCTTTGAGCAAGTCCACTAGTTCTGGGGACGGTGTAGCCAGCGTTGCGGGTGAGCCAGCAGCATGTTGCACAGTCGGCGATACTATCGGCTGCTCTGACATCGGGTTGAGGCTACAACCACTGCATATCAATAATAAGGCGATCGCTAAACTCGCAACCAGGCTGCCAACCCTGCTGTTTAATCCTGCTGTGTGGTGTGGGAATGCTTCCGTGAGGATGGGTCTATAAGAATTCAGCAGATTTGCTGAAACGCAGGTGTATTTAGATACACTTAATTTTCTGAATCCTCTCAATCCTTTCAAAGCCACCCTCCAAAACAACCCTAAATGGCGAATGTGACGCAGATTTCTACCCTCTGCAGATTGCGTCATCTTTAACGAAAGCTTGCAAAATTTAACAGTAAGAGTCTATTTTGCGATCTTTCACCCTGAACTGTTGAACGCTGAAAAATAATTACTCGATCGCAAATTTACGCCGGATAGCTGACTTGAGCGACTGAATAAAGAGTTAGCCAATTTCTCAACTGGTTGAGTGAGGGTAGCCAAACATGGCAGAGATCAGCGTAGTTTTCCGGAAAGGATGGGCGCAGTTGTTGTAGTGGCATAAGACAGTATGTGCCTAGCTATCCCAGTAATTTTTACTGATTTTATACCTCTCCGGGTGAACTACCAAAAATAACTTCTCGTGAGTTTCCTGTTGTGATTGAGTTTCCTGCGGCTAGTCAGTTTCCTATTGTTAGAGTCGATGGCCAAGCTACTTTTGCTCCTGAAACCGGCTCATACCGTCAGATGTTGGAGTTCCCAAGAGGCAATCTATCGTTCATTGGAAAAGCCCCGTGATGATGAACACTGCAATTTCAACTTCTAGCCAGCAGACTTCTAGCAAACTGCCTTCCAACAAATCCAATCCTTCTTTGAGATCGCCAAAATCTCCTAAAAGCCAACTTGTTCATCCTACCCCAAGTGCCTCTCTAAAAACGTCACCCCCCAACACAACAGTGGAACCTCTACTCGTTTCGTCTACCCCCGCAGCATTCATATCATCTGCTACTGGATCGACTCTGCAAAGTTCGCCCATTCAACAACTAGATTATCGTCTGACTCTGCTGCAAGGTGTGGTAGAAGGGTTGCCAGATGGCATCATGATTTTGAGCGAACAGGGTGAACTGACCTACGACAATAGCTGTGCTCGCCGGATTTGTCAACATTTACTGGCTAAGACTTCCCAAACGCTCGTTCCTGCTCAAGTTTGGCGCTGCTGCCAGGCATTAATAGAGAGCCGTGCGCTCTATCATCCCAATATCATTGTTGAAGATGAAATTCAGACGGATGTGGGAATGACCATTCGGATTCGGGTTCGCTGGCTTGATCCCAATCATGTTGATCATCTTTTACTAGTGACCCTAGAAGACCAGCAGCAATCTGCAAGACACCGTGCCTATGCTGAAGCTCAGCGATATGGTTTAACCGATCGCGAAACTGAAGTTTGGCTGCTGAAGCGGGCAGGGCTGACCTACAAAGCGATCGCGGCTCAGCTTTACATTGCTGAAGATACTGTCAAAAAGCACATCAAAAATATTCATGCCCGTCGGGATGCGTCTCAATGGTTAAATCACTGCTTATAAGGCGTAATTCTCGTTAAATAATCAGAGATATCTATGTAGAAACCTGATTCATTCTGTCTCTAACCCTAACTTTCTTTCCCTAACCCCAGGGTAGTTAATTAAAGTACTCCAGGAGTAACCCATGGACGATATCCAAAATTACGAACTCACTTCTTGTGAAGCAGAGGTATGGTGCTTAAAGCAAACAGGTTTGACCCACCAGGCGATCGCTGAGCAACTCCAAATGGCTGAAGCCACTGTAAAAAACCATGTTAGTAGCATTCAGGTGAAGCGAAATGCCGAGCTAACTGAGCAACAGCCAATAGGACACGGACTACTGGATGTGGGGTTTTGGATTAACTTGCCGGATTAAAAACTCATTGAAAATGGGTGTTTTCGATGCATGCCCAGCATCAAAAACACCCATAGCCTGAAGTCTAACTCATACCTAGTTCTAGTTATTCACAGCCTTAGCTGCCAACTGAGCCTCTGCACCCATCAAGCGCTCATAGGTGGTTCGCATTTTCAGTCCAACCAACACCTGGAACAAACCCGTGCCATTCGTAGAGCCAGGATAGTCCTTGTGCTGAAGTAGCAGTTCAGTCATCTCACCATAAAACTTGGTAGAGGTGTTGCTGAGGTGGCTTTCCAGGTAAATCATTTCCTCCAGCCGATCGAACTGACCATCGACCTCTAGAATCGAGACACTGTTGCCGTAGTACTCATCAGGGCGTAGTGCATCTTGATCCCAGGATAGGAACAGGTGAGTTTACGACCGCAAGGAATCCAATCGATAGTTGAGCCTTCATCGAACAGATAGACCGGCTCCATGCCTTCAACATCATCTTTTTGAATCATCCGCACCCGCAGCACTTTGCGCTCCGTATCGTTGGGGATCAAGCGGGTCGGCAGTACCTGGATCACCATGTCTGCATGTTGCTTTTGAGGATCAATGAAGGCGCTGAAGTCAGGACGGCGAGAATTGATGGCAGCCAGCACATCATCGTAGGTATGTCCACGCTCTGCCATATCGCGCTGAATTTTCCAGGCAATTTTCACTTCATCGTCAATGTCAAGATAAACGCTGAAATCTAGCAGCGATCGCACCCGTTCGTCGTAGATCGGGTGCAGCCCTTCAATCACCACGATCGGGGTTGGCACAATCCGCTCCGGGGGATCAATCAAGCCTGTCTCGTGGTTGTAGATCGGCTTCATGATCTCATGCCCGTTCTTAAGCTGCTTCACCTGCTCATACATCAGATCGAAGTTATTAGCTTTAGGATTCAGCGCCGTGATGCCTGCCTCCTTACGTCCCTTACGATCCAGACTGTGGTAGTCATCCAGGCAGATCACAGTCATTAATTCCTCGCCAAACAAATCTGCCAAGCGACGGAGAAAAGTCGATTTGCCGCATCCGGAATCTCCGGCAACACCGATCAAAACCACACGGTCTGGCTTACTGGTCATGAGCTTCCTCTAGATACAAATAAAGTAGAACAAATTGAATGTAAAAATTTGAGCCAACGGTCGCGCTCACCTGAAGAACACCTCTGCTGCGCCTACGGTAGAGCCAACCCATGCAGGTATACCCTTAACCTATCGATCGCAACTTAACAACTCCAAGCAATACCCTCAAGCAATACCCTCAAGCAGTGTAGAACCTGGAAACCAGCACAACTCTAGAGTTGCCCTAGACCAAGACCCGATTCAGATGATCCCAATAAGTATTTAGTACTATCTGATGTCCTGAATTTTACCAAAATGGGATTGCCACCACAAGCTAACTCCTTGCTAGGCTTGATCCCGATTTATCTATGCTAAGGGTAATTGGGTCCAGTTAAGTACACTTCACACAGCAAAGTCTGAAACCAATATAAAAATGCCTCAAGAATTACAGTCCAACGGATAAGCTGGCAAGTAAGGTAGTGCATGAGTGTAGGGTCGGATTCGTCTACCCTTTTTGTGTCTGAGGAATGCCTTGCTAATGCTACGCTACTATACAAGCCAGCTCTAACTTCCGGACTCGATTCATTAGGATTTCGATTCACCAGCTTAGAGATCAGGCCCATCGCAAAGGGCGCTTAGCTAGAGCGCACCTAAGTACTACGGGTTAGGAGAATATTGAAGCACAATGTACAATCCAAGCGCAGCGGGTGGTAATACAGCATTCGGGAATCGTCTCTTCGTTTACGAAGTAAAGGCTCTACGCCAGAATGATGAAACTGACAAAATGGGGTATCCCATTCGCAAGAGTGGCAGCGTATTTATTACCGTGCCCTACTCTCGTATGAATCAGGAAATGCAGCGGCTCACTCGGATGGGTGCCCAGATTGTCAGTATTCGCCCCTACGATGGCAGTGGCGTAGCAGCAAGCGGCAAGGCTTCCTCTGGACTGGAAATTCAACAAACTCAGCCAGCAGAAGCAACCAAACCTATGACTCAAGCCAAGGAAAAATCAGCTAAGGCAGATATTCCTGTGAATATCTATCGCCCTAACAGTCCCTATCTCAGCAAAGTTATCTCTAACGATGAGCTAGTCGGTGAGGGCGGGATTGGTACAGTTCGCCATATCAAATTTGATATTTCAGGTGGCGATCTGAGATACCTCGAAGGGCAAAGTATTGGCATTATTCCTGACGGAACTGATGACAAAGGCAAACCCCACAAGCTAAGACTCTATTCGATTGGTTCTACCCGTCATGGCGATGATGTGGATGACAAAACTATTTCGCTGTGTGTCCGCCAACTAGAGTACAAGCATCCTGAAACTGGAGAAACCATCTACGGGGTTTGCTCTACCTATCTCAATAAGGTGCAGCCGGGTGATGAGGTTAAAATTACCGGTCCTGTGGGTAAGGAAATGCTGTTACCTGATGATCCGGAAGCCAACATCATCATGATGGCAACGGGCACGGGGATTGCGCCTTTCCGCACCTACCTATGGCGAATGTTTAAGGATGCTGAAAGATCTGTGAATTCGGATTATCAGTTCAATGGCTTTGCTTGGTTGATTTTCGGGATTCCGACGACGCCCAATATCCTGTACAAGGAAGAGCTAGAGGAAATTCAGGCAAAGTATCCCAACAACTGCCGCCTCACCTATGCCATCAGTCGTGAACAGTCCAATGCTGAAGGCGGCAGGATGTACATCCAGCATCGGGTGGCAGAACATGCGGATGAGATCTGGAACTTGGTAAAACAAGAAAAGACTCATACTTATATTTGCGGTTTGAAGGGCATGGAAGACGGTATTGATGCCGCAATGACGGCTGCTGCTGGGAAAGAAGGCGTCAACTGGAAAGAGTATCAGCGATCGATTAAAGAACGTTGGCACGTTGAAACCTACTAGAAACTAGGCTGGATTGATTAACCTGGATTGATTAACTTTGATCAATCCGGTGTTGCCAGATCCCCGTCTTCTCAAAGAGGACGGGGGTTTTACTTAGAGTTGTATCGCGGATTAGCCGCTATTCTCTTTGCATAAAGTCAATCACTTCATGCAGTGTGCCTGGTTTCGTCACCAGTAATACCGTTGATCCGGCTTCAATGACCGTATTGCCGTTGGGGATGATCAGATTTTCATGCGGGTGGGCTTGATACCCAATGATCAGCGCTCCCTGGGGAAAAGAAGAATTTTGGGCAATATCTGCTAGGCAGCGCCCAGCAATCTGAGAACATTGGGGAATGGGCAGCTTCAGCACCTCAATTTGGTCTTGCTCAAAGTGCATCATCGACTCAACCTGGGGATACTCGATCGCATTACTCATGGTGGAAACGACCAGATCGGTGGTGCTAATAATTGAAGTGGCCCCCGCAATCCGATAGGGTTGCTCAAAATCACGGTGGCTCATCCGTACCAAAATTCGGGGAACGCCATAGTATTTTGCTAGTGCCACCATAGCTAAGTTGAGGGCGTCGTTGTGCAGAACGGCAACTACAGCATCGGCTTTACGAATTCCTGCCTCGATCAACACCTCTGTACTGACCGCACTTCCTTCAAAAGCCATAACGCCCATTTGCTCGCGCGCATAGCGACAGGCAAGGGGTTCAATGTCAATTAGAGCAACAACATGGCCCAAATCCACCAGGTTTTGGGCTAAATCAGTCCAATTAAGCCTGCGCCTCCAATTAAAACGTACATCCGGCTAATGCTCCCTTTCAATGTCAATGGGGAAAGCTCGCTACGCTGCTAAATTTAATATAGTTGAAAAAATTTAATAGTTGTTTGACTATTGAATACTTGCCTGGGAGCATCGGCTTGATCTCTACTTCTCGACAGCCTGGTTTCTACCATCAGTTTTTCCAGTTGGCAATCGTCAATATTCTTTCCAATCTCATGGTGCCCCTGGCAGGACTTGCAAACACTGCTTTTTTAGGGCACTTAGCAGAGATTGGCAGTCTTGCTGGAGTCGCCCTGACCACGGTTTTGTTTAACTATATCTACTGGACATTTGGCTTCCTACGGATGGGAACCACTGGCACAACGGCTCAAGCGGTAGGGCGCGGCGATCGCGATACTGTGCTGCTGATTGGACTGCGGCACGGGCTTTTGGCCCTGGCGATCGGACTGTTGATTCTACTGCTGCAAAGTCCTTTGCGATCGCTTGGTTTTGCCTTGTTAAGTGCCGCACCTGATGCTGAGGCCGCTGGCAAAGCCTATTATGATGCCTTGATTTGGGGAGCACCTGCCACGCTAATCAATTATGTGCTAATAGGTTGGTTTCTAGGACAAGGGCAAAGTCGTAAAGTATTGCTGCTGTCCCTTGTGAGCAATGCCAGTAATGTGTTGCTGGATTATGAGTTGATCCTGCGACTGGGTTGGGAAAGTACGGGAGCAGGGCTGGCAACGGCTGCAAGTCAATATTTGATGTTGCTCACAGGAATTGTGTTGATTGCTCAGGATGTTCAGGCTGTTACAGTAGTGCGAATTCGTTCGCTAGCGGCTCAATTGTTGGATACATCTGCTGTAAAAGCTGCCTTCTTGCTCAACAGAGAAATTTTAATTCGCACTTTTGCGCTGGTCTCCACCTTTGCCCTATTCACTCAGATCAGTTCTGGATTGGGCACAGACATCCTCTCCACCAATGCCATATTGCTGCAAGTTGTGGGGTTGGCATCTTACTTCATCGATGGGCTGGCATTTGCCACAGAGAGTCTGGCGGGGGTGCTATTGGGTCAGGGCAACTCCGCAGAACTGTCCCGATTGCTGCGGGTGTCTGGAGGAACAAGTTTAGGAATAGGTTTATTATTTGCAATCGCCTTTGTGCTATTTCCCTTGCCCTTATGTAAGCTCTTGACCAATCACTCTGAAATTCTCGATCACTTGCCTACAGTGGTGCCCTGGCTGTTACCCGTTCTGGGATTTGGCTCGATCGCCTACATGCTCGACGGCTATTTTTTAGGCTTAGCCCAAGGCCCGATTCTGCGCCAGTCTACGCTCATTGCCGCTATAGCTGGATTTCCCCCCGGAGCGATCGCTGCTTGGTATTGGCATAGTAGCCCTTTGCTTTGGTTCGCTCTGGCTTGTTTTATGGCCGCACGGGCCATCACCTTGGGATTACAAGTCCCGCGATCGCTGAGAGCTTTCTGATTAGCAAAATACAGGGCAAAATATCAGGGCAAAATATTAGGGCAACACAGCATAGTAGACCAGATGTGCTAGCCGTTGCCGTAGCGTTTCCAATCCCAACCGCTCGCTAGCGGAGAAAAACACGGCCTGTGGAAACTCCTCTTGAGCAAAGGCCAATGTATCGCTGTCTACTTGATCAATTTTATTGAAAGCCAGTAGGGCAGGGCCTGGCGTAATTGGCATCTCTGTCAGGATTTTCATGACTGCTCGAATCTGACTCTGCCAGGCTGGATGGGATAAATCCACCACATGCAGCAGCGCATCGGCTTCAGTGACTTCCTCCAATGTTGCTCGAAAAGCGTCTACTAGGGAGGGAGGTAAATCGTGAATAAAACCGACTGTGTCTGTCATGACGATCGCCATTTGCGCTTGAGTTTTCGGATCGGTAATGGCGAGTCGCCGGGTGGTGGGATCAAGCGTGGCAAAAAGCTGATCTGCTGTATAGACTTCAGCATGGGTGAGGGCATTGAGCAGCGTAGACTTCCCTGCATTGGTGTACCCCACGATCGCAATTGAGGGGACATCTTGATGCTGCCGTTGTTGTCGCAAGCGCGATCGATGAGCTTGCAATTGGTTGACCTCTTGCTGCAACCGCGTAATCCGGCGTTGGATAGCGCGGCGTTCTGTTTCTAGTTTTGTTTCACCTGGCCCGCGTGTGCCAATACCGCCTCCCAATCGCGACATGGCCCGACCCCGGCCTGCCAGACGCGGTAGCATATACTCTAGCTGTGCCAACTCTACCTGAAGCTTTCCGGCTCCGGATTGGGCCCGTTGGGCAAAAATATCTAAAATCACCTCTGTGCGATCAACCACCCGAATACCGATTTGCAACTCTAGATTGCGAACCTGAGCCGGAGATAAGTCGCGATCGAACACAATTAAAGTCGCCCCTATGGTTTGTGCTGCCAAGGCAATCTCCTGGACTTTTCCTTCGCCCACCACGGTTTGAGGATGAGGGCTAGAACGTTTCTGCCGGAGCACTTGTAGCACTTCTCCCCCTGCCGTTTCCACCAGCCGCGACACTTCCACTAACCCGTCTTGGAAGCGTTGAGCACTCGCTCGATCGGTCATTAGACCCACTAAGAGGACGCGATCGCGATCGACATCAACCTGCTGTGCTACGAATTCTCGCCGAAACTCCTCTTCTAGACTTTCAGTTAATTCCAAGAAGTTTTGCTGCGTTAGCGTCTCCAGGCTAAGGGGCGGCGAAACTGTCCAAGTGGCTTCGGGGTGAGGCACCAGGTGGGCAAGATAGGTTTCTTTGACATATCCGCTGGCTCCGCCACCCCGTCGCTCAAAGCCGCCGCCTGAAAGAGTCAGGATAACCAGTGCATCAAGCCGCTGGAGGGCCATGGCAGTTAAGGTAGACTCGTTGGGAGCTTCTAGCTTCAGTTGGGTGGCAATACAACGAATGCCGCTCAGCCGCTCGGCTCCATAGCGAGGCAATTCTGAAGGCGGAATCTGAGTTTGCCGCACTGTACCCACTCCCACCCGAATCACCTGTCCCCGACGATTGATATAGGCACAAACAGGCTGAGAAATCTCGGTGCTGATGGCAGCTAGACGTTGGGCAAACTCAGGCGTTGCTAGGCAATCGCCGGGTAAACGCTGATGATACAACCGCTGCAATTGTTTGAGTTGGTTGGGTTTTAAGCCTTGAAGCTGTCCGTAAATAGTTTCGATTGACACACCTGACCAAAATTTAGGTCTTCAAATTCAACTACTTCTATTGTATCGAGGGTTATTCCAATCTGCGAGCAGCCATCAAGCTTTGTAACAGAGGGTTTGTCACAAAGCGGAGAAAAGGGTTATCCTCGAAGATCGCAAAAAAGGGTAATTTCGGCACACGAAGTCCGCTAAATACCACCCTAAAAGCCAGAATAAAAATATTCAAGGTTCAGTAGATCGCAAATAGGGTTTTGGGGCTTTGTGATCTACTGAAATTAAGTTAATAGGAGGACAGTCACAATGGAGATCCGTCTGTTTAATGTACAGGATGCCGAACAAGTAGCGCAGCTGTTTCATGACACAGTACGCGAAGTCAATATCCGTGATTACTCAAGCAACCAGGTCAGAGCCTGGGCACCCGACAATATTCACTTTAGGAACTGGGAAAAGGTGTGCTTCAATGGATTCACCTATGTGGCTGATGATGGGGGAGTGATTGCTGGATTTGGCGAACTGGAATCTCACGGTCATATCGGTTGCTTTTACTGCCACAAGAACTATCAGCGTTGTGGAGTCGGCAATCAGATCTATCAAGCGATTGAAGCAAAGGCGATCGAATTGGGAGTCAGCCGTTTATTTACCGAGTCCAGCATCACCGCTAAGCCTTTTTTCCAGCGCCTGGGGTTTTTAGTTGTCAAAGAGCAACAAGTTGCCTGCCGAGGTGAGATATTTACAAATTATGCTATGGAGAAGAATATTTAATTAAATTATTGAATACTTACGACATCCAATAATTTACCCGCAATTTACTCACAATTTACTCACAATTTGATCAGGGTGTGAACTCAATTCACCATGATCATGCGAACTCAATTCATCGGAAGTTCGCCCTAATAACGTTTGATTGTATTTTTGCTCGTGGTTGGGTCTGGTCATGCCAGACATGACCGTAAAACTGGGGCAAACAATTCGTGATACTCACTGACATTTAGTTGAATTAATATCAACCCCGCGATCTTGCACCCAGTTATTCAATCACCCAGTAGCCTTGATCGCGCCAGTACTGCTCTTTGAGGGCACTAGTCAGGTCATCACAGGAGATCAGCGATCGCTCCAGTAGCAATTCACCCATCCGCTTAGGTGAGGAGAACTGATGCTCCAAGATATATTGCACCTGTTCTGAAGAAATGAGTTTGCGTTGAACTAAAACTTCACCCAATTTCATGTGCTTCAACGTGCGTTCTCCGGTAGCTCACCTCTTCTAAGGTAGTCCACCGCAAAGGGGATTGTGTCTTACCCTAGGGGGTACTTTAATCTATCCAATCTGATAGCGATTTTCGATTGAGTGTATGACAAATTCTTTTTTGAAAATCAATCTCCACGCAGCTTTCAAAAAGAATTTAGTCAAAAAAGAATTTGGTTTGACTCAAGTACAAAGCGTGACATAGCAATTTTCAGCACCCAGGCAATATACAGACTCTCCCTGTTCCACCCCTACAGACTGGTACATGTGGCGATCGCATTCCAACAAGAACGCATAGATTAGGCATATTCAGAACCGGTCGATCCAGCTTAATCCAGCAAATTTACTCAGCCAGACGAGGGCAAGGAAAGTGAGCTATGTCCACGCATTATCGCCATGCCAATGATTATTTAACGCAACTATTGCGATCGCAAACACTAGAACAATTGACACAGCAATTAGAGGCAAAATACGGTGATAATGCTCCTAAATTGCCCAGAGGGTCGCGGCTAACGGCAGACTCCGTCAATCGTCGCTGGCAAGTTTTAAACGCAACTGAAGAAGTACAATCGGTGCTGGCCGATCGGCAAACCCTAGAGCAGATGGACTGTTATCGTCACAATATTGAAAACTTTATTGGTACTGTCAAGCTGCCAGTCGGTGTGGCTGGGGCGTTGCGGGTGAACGGCTTATTTGCCCAAGGTGATTACTATATTCCTCTAGCCACGACTGAAGCAGCCCTAGTAGCTTCCTACAATCGGGGTACGCAGTTGATTACCGAAGCTGGTGGCTGCACAGCCATGCTGCTGAACGAGGGCGTCAGCCGCGCCCCTGGATTTGCCTTTCGCAATTTGCCAGAAGTAGGACAATTCATGGCTTGGGCGATCGCTCATCAGGAAAATTTCAAACAGGTTGCCGAATCCACCACTCAGTATGGCAAACTCACCGACCTGAGACTAACCGTGGAAGGCAACCACATCTATTTGGACTTTCAGTTCACCACAGGCGATGCAGCCGGACAAAATATGGTGACGATCGCCACACAAGCCATTTGTGACTACATCCAGGCAAACTCGCCAATTCAGCCGCAATATTCCTTTGTCGAAGCCAACCTATCCGGCGACAAAAAGGCCAGCGCTCAATCTTTCCTATCAGTGCGCGGTAAGAAAGTTGCTGCTGAAGTCACACTACCCGCAGAATTGGTACAAAAGCGGTTGCACACTACTCCTGAACACATGGTCAATTACTGGCGGATGTCTGCGATTGGTGGAACACTGACAGGCACCATTGGAGTGCAGGGCCACTATGCCAACGGGTTGGCGGCACTGTTCATTGCCTGTGGACAAGATGCAGCTTGTGTAGCAGAATCTGCAATTGGTGTCACCCGCTTTGAAGTCACACCAGATGGAGCCTTGTATGCATCGGTCACGCTGCCCAATTTGATTGTGGGTACGGTGGGGGGCGGCACAGGATTACCCAGCCAAAAAGCCTGTTTAGATATCCTGGGACTTGCAGGTAGTGGCAACGCTAAAGCCTTCGCTGAAGTTTGTGCAGGACTCTTGTTAGCGGGGGAACTCTCCATTATTGGTGCGCTCAGTTCGGGAGAGTTTACGCGGGCCCATCAACGGTTGGCCAGAGGCAAAGCGCCAGGGGTGTAAGCGCCTCATATTAGGAGAATATATTGATGCAAAACCGTTGGTGGATCTATCAAAAAGAACGGTTTCCAGTGCTGAAACATGGCTTGCTAATTGCAGTGTTTAGCACCGCCGCCGTGGGCTATTCCGTGTTGCTTAGCGATGGGCGATCGCGTCTCTCTTCTCCTTCATTAGGCGCTATGCTCATTGCCTTCATCACCCTGTTTTTGTGCTTTCTGCAACTACGAATTGCAGACGAATTCAAAGACTATAGCGAAGATGTCCAATATCGTCCCTATCGACCGGTGCCGCGTGGCTTGGTGTCCCTGCGAGAACTGGCGCTAGTGGCGATCGCTTCTGCCTGTATCCAATTGGGGTTAGCCTGCTCAATGGGGTTGCCTTCGGTGCTGCTGCTAACCCTGGTTTGGGGATACATGGCGCTCATGCGTCAAGAATTTTTTGTCCCTACTTGGCTAAAAGCGCGTCCGCTCCTGTACATGCTCAGCCATGCGGTGATCCTGCCGTTGATGGCGATGTATGCCGCCGCATGTGACTGGTTAGCTTCTGGAACCAGCGCACCTCAAGGCTTAATCAGGTTTTTGCTCGTTAGCTTTTTTACCAGTTTGGCGATCGAGTTGGGCCGCAAAATTCGGGCTCCTCAAGACGAAGAACCTGGTGTTGCCACCTACTCGGCACTGTGGGGACAAAGACGAGCGGCGATCGCCTGGCTCAGTGCAGTTTGGTTAATGGGCATGAGTGCCCTGTGGGCTGCTATACCGATCCAGTCTACAGGTCTTGTCACCTGCGTCTTTCTGCTGTTAATTAGTGGCTCAGGAGTTGTGGTCTGGCGCTTTGCAAGGCAGCCAACTTCTGCTAGGGCCAAGGGCTTTGAGGCAATGACTGGATTGTGGACACTGCTGATTTACCTGAGTTTGGGCATTGTCCCTTGGGTCGTTTAAAGCCTGGTTTAGATTTTTTATCAAAATTTTGAGGGAGAGCGGCGATCGATGACTTTGATCTTTTATCCTGCGGATCGGGAGCATCCCCAAGCTCAGTTGGGTGGCAAGGCAAGCCCGTTAGCAGCCCTAGCCTCATTCAATTTGCCCATTCCCGATTGGTTTGTGTTGGCTCCGGCTGCCTGTGATGCCAGTGCAATGACACGAGACGTCATCACTCTCAGCGAAAGCGTGAAGGCAGAACTCAGAGCCGCCTTGGGTAAACTGTGTCCGGATGGCGCGCCTGTGGCAGTGCGATCGTCGGCTCTGGACGAAGATGGTATTCAACACTCTTTTGCTGGACAACTTGACAGTTTTTCTGAATGTACCGATCGCTGACGTAGTGGAAAAAGTGATCGCTGTGTGGCACTCTGGCTTTAGCGATCGCCTGTTGACCTACCGCCAAGAACACCAGTTACCTTTGCCTCCTCAACCGCCTGCCGTCCTGATTCAGAGAATGGTGCAGGCAGATGCGGCAGGTGTTGCTTTTAGTGCCAATCCGGTCACGGGTCAGCGAGGCGTGGCGATTGTCTCGGCGGTGGCAGGGCTGGGCGATCGCCTGGTATCGGGGGAATGCGAAGGAGAAACTTATCAGGTCGATCGGGCAGGGCATGTTTCTCACTTACAGGTCTCTCACTCTCACTTAAAGGCAGATCTGCAGCCTGGTTACAGCCAAATTTAACAGATGACCAAATTAGCTCAATCGCTGCTCTAGCAAGACAGGTGGAATATCATCTGGGTCGCCCGCAAGATATTGAATGGGCGATCGCTGAGGGCAAGCTGTATTTACTGCAAGCTCGACCGATTACTACATTGGTATCAGTGGCAGACCCCGATGGTGGACTGAATGTGTGGGATAACAGCAACATTGCCGAAAGCTATGGTGGCATTACTACACCGCTAACTTTCTCGTTTGCCCGTCGGGTGTATGAGCAGGTGTATCGCCAATTTTGTCAGATTATGGGCGTTCCAAAAGTGGCGATTGCCCGTCATGACCTCACCTTTCGTTGCATGTTGGGGCTAATTCAGGGACGCATTTACTACAACTTATTGAACTGGTATCGAGTTCTGGCACTGCTACCGGGTTTCACCGTCAACCGTCGCTTTATGGAGCAAATGATGGGCGTGCAGGAAGAACTGCCTGCTGATGTGTTGGCAGAACTGGCACAAGCCAGCTTGAGCGATAAATTGCAAGACGCGATCCGGCTAGGTAGAACGGCAATCGGCTTAGTGCAGAACTATCTCACCCTACCCCAGCAAATTCAGCGATTTGATCAACGCCTCGATCAGGCATTGGGACAGGTACCAGTCAAGCTAGATGCCCAACTTGCCATTGAAGAACGACTGGCAGGGATGCGAGCGGACGAATTGGTTTCCTACTATCATCAACTAGAACAACAATTGCTAAACCGTTGGGATGCACCACTGGTCAATGATTTCTTTGCCATGATTTTTTATGGTGTGTTGCGAAAGCTGACGGCTGCTTGGTGCAATGATCAAGACGGCACCTTGCAAAATGATTTGATTAGCGGCGAGGGTGGCATGATTAGCGCTGAACCGGCTGATCGGGTCAAAGACATGGCAAAACCCTGTCCTCGCATCCCGAACTTGTGCAACAACTCTGCCAGGACTCCCTGCCCTCAATTCTGCAAAGCCTACCCAGCTTTCCAACGTTTCAAGCGCAGTATCAAGACTATTTGGCAAAATTTGGCGATCGCTGCCTAGAAGAACTCAAACTAGAAAGTCCTACCCTTCAGGATGATCCCCTGTTGTTATTGCGCTCAATTGGACAATTAGCCCTCCATGCTGGATCTGCTGGATCTACGGGATCTACTGAAAATCCCACGGCTGCCCTGCGCCACCAGGCTGAAATTCGAGTGCGCCAATCGCTCCAGCATCAGCCGCTGCGCCGTCTGCTGTTTACCTGGGTATTGAGCAACGCCAGAGCCAGAATCCGCGATCGCGAGAATCTTCGCTTCCAGCGGACTCGCGTCTTTGGTCGGGTGCGTCGCATCTTGGTGGAACTGGGCAAACGGCTCTATGCCCTGGATCAACTCACCCATCCCAAGGACATTTTCTATCTGGAACTCCACGAAGTTCTGGGCTACATCGACGGGACTGCTACCTGTACGCACTTAAAGGCTCTGGTTCAGGTGAGGCAAGCTGAATTTGAGCACTACAAAACGCTGGCTAAACCTGGCGATCGCTTCTCCACTCAGGGTTCTGTCCATCCTCTTGTGCTCCAGCCTGCCGCCTTAGTAACCCCACCCGGCACCAACCTGCTTCACTCTGTTCTCAAAGGAACAGGCTGTTGTCCTGGTATTGTCCGGGCTCGTGTGCAAGTGATCACCAATCCTAAAACTGCTGTTCTCCAGCCTGGCAGTATTCTGGTAGCCGAACGGACTGATCCAGGTTGGATCATGCTATTCCCGGCGGCGGCTGGGTTGCTGGTTGAACGGGGCAGTTTGCTGTCTCACTCAGCGATCGTTTCGCGGGAAATGGGCATTCCAGCGATCGTCTCTCTACCTGGAATTATGCAATGGCTCCAGGATGGGGATTGGGTAGAAATGAACGGCAGCACTGGATGGGTTCAGCGGATTGCTTGTATTCCAGATATTTCAGATCAGCCTTCAGATTCTCCTAGCTCTACGGGCACGATTTTGCGAGCATGATTTTGCGGGCGTGACGCTACTTGCGGGATGGCTTCTGTGCTTGACTAGAGAAATGGATGCGATCGCTCAACTGCCGCAAGTTTCGAGCCAAGTCTGGATCGGTATTTTTGAGTTGGGCAATTTTCTCACAGCTATATAAAACAGTGGTGTGATCCTTACCGCCAAAAACTTCACCGACTTTGGGCAAGCTTAAGTCGGTGTGCTGCCGCATCAAAAACATGCCAATTTGCCGAGCTACACTAATTTCCCGACGACGCGAACTGCTTTTCAGATCTTCGATGGAAATCTCAAACATTTCAGAAACGGCATTCATCACGGCTTCTGGTGAAGCGGCCACCTGATCGTTAGGCGGGTTCAGCACCGGGGCAATGTTTTCCACTGTCATCGGCAATCCTGAAATGGAGGTGTAGGCGACAGCCCGAATCAAGGCTCCTTCCAGTTCACGAATGTTGGAGGTGTAAGTGGAGGCAATGTATTCAATTACATCTCTAGGCAAGCGAATATTGTCGTACTCAGACTTCTTTTGCAGAATTGCCATGCGGGTTTCCAGATCGGGAGCCTGAATATCAGCAATTAGCCCCATAGAAAAGCGCGAACAGAGCCGTTCTTGTAAACGAGGAATTTGGCTGGGGGGGCGATCGGAAGCAATCACCACTTGTTTACCAGACTCATGCAGTGTGTTAAAGGTGTGAAAAAACTCTTCCTGTGTGTACTCTTTCCCCTCAATGAACTGAATATCGTCTACTAGCAGTACGTCTACTGCCCGGTAATGATCCCGAAAGCTCTGCATACTATCTTTGCGGATAGCAGCGATCAGATCATTGGTAAATTTCTCAGTCGAGACATAAAAGATTTTGGCGTTGGCGTCAATTTCCAGACGATAATGCCCGATCGCCTGCATCAAATGAGTTTTGCCCAATCCTACACCCCCACAAAGGAACAAAGGATTAAACTCGCGTCCGGGCGATTCTGCCACTGCCAAGGATGCGGCATGGGCCATGCGGTTATTGGAACCCACGACAAAGCGAGAAAATACAGATTTGGGGTTTAGCTCGGAGTGACGAATGCGTTGGGTGGTTGGGGGTTCTGTTGGCGGAGATGCCAGCGGTATCGGCATCAGGGCATCTGCTGATTCAGAAGATGGGTTTTCTGCGGTACCTCCTGGCTTTACAGCAATGTGGATCTCAACCGGATAGCCCAGAATGTCTTGAACGACATCGGCGATCGCCTTCAAATAATATTTCTGCAACCAGTTGCGCGCAAATGGATTGGGCGTGCAAATCAACAAACTGGTTTGATCCAGTCGTTCAGCAATTGCAGGCTTAATCCAAGTCTCGAAAGTTGGACGGCTAAGCTGAAGCTGGAGACGCTCCAACACCTGATTCCAAAAACTTTCCAGGCTAGTTTCCACTGCTCACCTCAATCCCTAATGCCATAAATTTAACCCCAACCCACCCGAACCTGGACACGAGCTATCTAAGTACACAAGCTATCTAAGTACACAAGCTATCTAGGTATATAAGCCAACCCAGTGTATCAGCAACCCAGTATACAAGGCAACCCAGTATACAAACTAACCAGAAGATTCAGCACCACCCTAGTTGCCATAGACTACTAGATGTTGGGTCTAGAATGCCATAAAAATCTAAATGTAGATATTCTTTGGTAAGTGAATTAATAAGTGCAGGTTAAAAATCGGTCGAATTGCCACTTTACCTTGGACACCCGCTGATTTT